>JBIKWV010000893.1:0-2961 GCA_044356135.1 Elainellaceae cyanobacterium | reverse complement strand
GGATTTCCATCTACAAAAAGAAGGTGGTTTAGTATTCAGGACTACTAAAGTCATCTCCTTCTATAAGAGATTCCAATCATGGAGATGATGATTTTTGTCAGGTATAGAGGCAAGTTAGGTTAGCGTTTAATAGGATTTTGTTTGGTGCGCTACATCTGCAAAAGGATTTCAGTTCCCCCGTAGAATTGGGTCTCCAAACAGATATCAGAGGGATTTCAGTTGAGATCCAACTGTCAAAATTAAGCGTTGAGGAGTGTCTGTTTTTACCCCGTTTAGAACATATGTCCAGAGCCGAAAATCCAATCTCAGCAAGACTTTTGGCCCCTGCTGGAGAATTTGTGAGACGGTGCTCTTTCTGCAAACCTGTGCAATTTATCGCCGGGATCAAATGAGAGACATTACGGAGAACGGATCTATCGGAACTGGTGTAAACTGTGCGTTTGAATCTGGATTCGCCCGACTTTATTGGCGATTTGAGGTTCAAATGAGTTCCAATTTTGACGATGATTAGTTTTCCCTAGATAATTGCTGTTGATTTTTTTTAAGACTGGTGTAAGCTTGTCTAAGTCAAAAAAGAAGGGTAATCTTACCTAGTCATAAGACGATGTCTGTGATCTGGATCTCATAGCAGAGTGATTTACGTCATCGACTGGTGTTTCGGTTGATCACACGCAAGGACATTAAACGCTGCTCATTAGGAGGTCGTTCTTTGAAACGAGCATTTCCGCAGAAGGTAAAGCCTGCTTCCGCCCATCTATCGCCCTCAGATGCGGAGATGGCATCTTCCAGGCCCACTTCCCCGGGAGTCAATCGCAGGGCGCGCACCTCTGCCGCCATGATTGGTCTGGCCATCTCGATGGGAGCATCCAGTATTTTGCTCCCCCGACATGCAGATAGTGCTGCTGCTGCCGCTGAATCTCAGTCTCCCGAATCAGCCATGACGGCTGTGCCCGAATCTAAAGCTGCGATCGCCTGGTCGGGTGAGTCGGCTCCTGGTTCGGAGCTGTCTGCATCCACTTCCACAGCGCTGGTCACCCTGCGGGTACAACGAGGCCAGACTCTCTGGAAAATTGCCCATCAGTACCAGCTCACAGTTGATCAACTTGCTGCTGCCAATGGCATCCATCCTGAAAGTATTCTTCAGGTTGGGCAGTTGATTCGAGTTCCGGTTTCAGAATCTGCGCTCTCAACCCTGCAAACCGTCAATTCTGGTATCGACGCTCCCGAATCGGCTGATGGTGAACTTACCCTTGCGTTGGTTCCGGCAAAGCCCCAGGCGTCCCAGTCAGATCTTTCTAATGCTGCGGCCAATGCTGCGATTGATATCGACGCGACAGAGCGCGATGCTGCGCTCAGTCGGCTCCGGGTGCAGCGGGAAGAACTACGTGAAGTTCTATCAAGGCTGCCCCAGGCTACTTCGACTGGCATCTCACGGGTCAGCAAGCGTCAGGCCAATGCTGAACTTCTGGCGGCTCAAACGGGTGTCTCTGTACAGGCTGTAAGTAAGCCCCAGGCGTCCTCTGTGGCTGGTGTCTCTGGTCGCACAAAACCTGGAACGCCTCCAGGAGCGATCGCCAGTGCGACGACCCAGGCCAGCGATCTTCCTTCGGATTTAGAGCTAGAGGTGGCTTCCATTGAAGTGCCAACGGTTCCCCAGTCTACAGCGGTGGCGGCTGCAATGGCCGATTCTCCGGGGTTTGAGCAATCTGCTTCAGTTCCTCCATCTGTGGTTGCTCACCAGGTTGCTCAGGGTGAAACGATTAGTTCGATCGCCCGTACCTATCAAATCTCCAGTGCTTCCCTGGTGGCGGTCAATCGACTCAGCAACCCTGACTTTATCCGGGCCGGACAGACCATCCAGGTACCTGCTGAAGCAGCCTCGGCCCAGGGCAAACTCCAGGCAGAAACTGCCCTCGCTCAGCCTGTAGCAGCTCCTTCGACGGTGGTGCCTGCGACCAGTAGCTCCGTGCCCATTACTCTTCCGACGGTTCCTGGCTCGTCAACGGTGGTTGATAACACGGTCGGTTCCGTGTTCTCCAGCGAGGTGATCGACGCCACGGGCAACGAATCCCGTCCTGAGACAGTACCGCCGACAGCAACGGTGGCTCCAAAGTTGGCCCCTGAAACTCCGGCTCCAACGGTCACTCTTCCGACCGCCGATGTTCCGATGACTGCCACTCAGGCAAGTAACATCAGCTCCAATGCCTATGTTGCACGGCTGATGAGTGATTTCAATACTCTTGGCGATCGCGCCTCATCTCCTGCTCAACCGATTGTTGACCCGGCTCCCGCGATTGTATCGGTTGCACCCGGTCAGATGAATCCGGAGCTACGTCCGGCCCAGGCGATTGAATCTGCGTCGGCGAAGTCTCCAGCCATGGAGCGCCAATCTCGTCAGAGTGCTGTTTCTGGTGGATCAGGCGGTGCCCCTCAGGTGGTTGCTGTTGCACCGCTGGGGTCTGAGAGCTATGAACCCCTGTTGCAGCCAGTGACTGGACGGCTGGTTTCCCCAGATCTGCCTCCCCTTCCCGGTGCAGATACCTTTTTGCCCAACGGCAATACGGTCAATGGCTTTATCTGGCCTGCCCGTGGTATTCTCACCTCCGGTTATGGTTGGCGCTGGGGGCGGATGCATCGTGGGATTGACGTGGCTGGTCCGGTCGGCACGCCCATTCATGCGGCGGCGGATGGCGTTGTGCAGTTCTCCGGCTGGAATTCCGGTGGCTACGGCAAGATGGTCGAGATCCGCCATGCCGATGGCAGTATGACTCGCTATGCTCACAACAGCCGCAACCTTGTGCAGGTCGGTCAACGGGTGCAGCAGGGTCAGCAGATCGCAGAGATGGGCAGTACAGGCTTTAGCACTGGCCCCCACGTTCACTTTGAAGTTCACCTGCCTAATCAGGGAACGGTGAACCCAATTGCGATGCTGCCCGGTCGCTAACCCTCACAGAGGCAACG
>JBIKWV010000892.1:0-2962 GCA_044356135.1 Elainellaceae cyanobacterium | reverse complement strand
AATTTCGGGCCGGCGCTACGCAGCGCGGCGCGCCTGCCAGAATTTGGGTTTTCAGTTTTCGCATCAGCACTTTGGGGCTTGCGATGAAATCCAGGTTAAAACCCGGATTTTTTTATTACACACGACAATTAAGCAGCCAGATTTGCGGCCACGAAGTCCCAGTTCACCAGCTTATCCAGGAAGTTGGCGATGAACGCAGGACGGGCGTTGCGGAAGTCGATGTAGTAGGCATGCTCCCACACATCCAGCGTCAGCAGGGCTTTTTGGCCGTGAGCCAGGGGGTTTTCGGCGTTGGGAGTTTTGGTCACCTTGAGGGTGCCGTTGTCATCGATCAACCAGGCCCAGCCACTGCCGAACTGGGTTGCGGCGGCGTTGCTAAATTCCTTCTTGAAGTTGTCGTAGTTGCCAAAGGCGCTGTCGATCTTGGCAGCCAGGTCTCCCGTGGGCGCGCCACCACCACCGGGCTTCAAGCTGTTCCAGAAAAAGGTGTGATTCCAAACCTGAGCGGCGTTGTTAAAGATGCCTGCCTTGGCGGGGTCTTTGAAGGACTCCTGAATCACCTCTTCCAGCGATAGGTTCGCCAGCGGGGTGTCTTTGGTCAGGTTGTTGAGGTTGTCCACATAGGCTTTGTGGTGCTTGCCATAGTGGTATTCAAAGGTTTCTGCCTTCATGCCATAGGGTTCAAGGGCATCAATAGCAAACGGCAGGGGTGGCTGTTCAAAAGGCATAAGTTTAATCCTTGAAGTACGAAATACGGGGCATTAACGGGCCAGGACTATTGATAGGATTTTATATCAAAAGTCTGCTGGTCGTGTGTTCTCCAGCAAACCCGCCCCATCTAAGAAGCAAACTCCCCCACCAGCAACGCTCAAATGCGGCTATCATAGCGGTTGTTGCGATCGCTACAGGCATGGGTAATCGGCGTTTTCTTTTAGCACTCATTGTAATTCTGGTGTTGACTGCTGTCACGGTGTTGATCCAGGTTCCTCTCAAGTTGGGCTTAGACCTGCGGGGCGGCACCCAGCTCACGCTCCAGGTGCAGACCACCGAGGCAGTGCCCCAGATCACGCCCGAGAAATTAGAGTCGGTGCAGAAAGTGATTGAGAACCGAATTAACGGTCTGGGGGTGGCAGAGGCGCTGATCGTGCCGATTTCCGGTAATAACCAACTGGTCGTGCAATTGCCCGGTGTGGCTGACCCGGCTCAGGCAGAACGAGTCCTGGGAGGAACAGCACAGCTCGACTTCCGGGAGCAAAAGCAGGGAACTGAAGCGCAGCTCCGGGCTGAGTTGACCGTGCGTCAGGAAAAATTGTTGCAGCAGGAAGCGCTGCAGAACAGTACCGACGAGAAGGCGATCAACGACAACAAAGCAGCAATTCAGCAGAGTGATGAGGCGATCGCAGCCCTGTTTAATAAAACGAACCTGACCGGAGATAAACTCAAGCGATCCTATGCTCAGCCTTACGCGGGAGATGCGTGGGAAGTTGGGATTGAGTTCAACGAAGCGGGGGGGCAGGAGTTTGCAGAGATTACCAAAAATATTGCGGGGACGGGCCGGGGAATTGGAATTTTCCTTGACAACCGCCTGCTGAGTGCGCCAGTAGTGGATGCAAAGTACGCTGCGACTGGAATCACGGGGGGGCGCGCCAGTATCACCGGAAACTTTGATGCCAAGAGCGCCGGGGAACTTTCGATTCAGTTGAACGGGGGTGCCCTGCCCGTGCCCGTCACCATCATTGAGAACCGGACCGTGGGCGCAACCCTGGGGCGTGACAGTATTCAGCGCAGTATCTATGCGGGTCTGGTCGGCCTGTTCCTGGTGCTGGTCTTTATGGTGTGGTACTACCGCCTGCCGGGGCTGATTGCCGATATCTCTCTGATCATCTACGCCCTGCTCAACCTGATGATTTTCGCCCTGATTCCGGTCACATTAACCCTGCCGGGGATTGCCGGATTCATTCTCAGTATTGGTATGGCAGTAGACGCAAACGTTTTGATCTTCGAGCGCACTCGTGAGGAATTGCAAGCCGGGAAGACCCTTTACCGATCCGTTGAAGCAGGTTTCTACCGGGCCTTCTCCAGTATTCTCGACAGTAACGTCACAACGCTGATTGCCTGTGCTGCCCTGGGTTGGCTGGGGACAGGTCTGGTACGAGGGTTTGCCGTGACACTGGCGATCGGGGTTTGCGTCAGTATGTTTACGGCGCTCACCTGTAGTCGCACGTTGCTCCTGTTCTCGCTGGGTTTCCCGGCGCTGAGAAAACCCTCCTATTTTTCTCCTAATGTGCCGGATAACCTCTCCCAGGCAAAGGCAAGCTAACGTTACTCCAGGCAGGCAAGACACTTTTCAAAGCAAGACATTTCAGGCAAGGCAATGAAACTGCAAGTCATTCGACAGCGAAAACTCTGGTGGGCAATTTCGAGTGCCATTATTTTGAGTGGAATTATTGCCATGATTATCTCATGGCAACAGATCGGCACTCCACTGAAGCCCAGCCTCGACTTTGTGGGCGGCACTCGCTTGCAGCTAGAGCTTGCCTGTGCCCAGCAGAATAACTGCTCAGGCCCGATTGACCCGGCTGTCGTGCGCGAAATTATGGCGCAGCAGGGTCTGGGGAACAGCACAATTCAGGTCGCAGGTAATGATCAACAGGCGCTCTCGATTAGCACCACGGCACTGGATGTCGATCAGCGCACAACGCTGCTAAAAGCGCTGGAAGAAAAGCTGGGTGCCTTCGACCCATCGAAGACTCAAATCAACACCGTAGGGCCGACGCTGGGCCGACAAATCTTCACCTCCGGCATGATTGCCCTGCTCGTGTCATTTGCCGGAATCATGGTGTACCTCAGCTTGCGGTTCCAGTTTGACTATGCGGTGTTTGCGATCGTCGCTTTGTTTCACGATGTGCTGGTCACCGTCGGATTTTTCGCCATTCTGGGCCTGGTGTTTGGCATAGAGGTA
>JBIKWV010000066.1:0-10589 GCA_044356135.1 Elainellaceae cyanobacterium | reverse complement strand
AGGTTTAAAAAAAAAATCGCCGCGATTTAGTCAAAAGTCCAGTTAGTCAGCGTTTCAGAAAAAATCAGCCCAGTCAAAAAAAGGAGCTGAATCACTCAGCTCCTCGTCGTAATCTATATGCCACTTAGACAAAGCTAAATCAGCTTTAGATCAGGATATTCGGCAATCATCTCATCTGCCGAGAGGGTGTCACCCTCCGCCTGGGGAGTCCACAGTACCTCAAGGGCCAGCAGCTTATCACTGGAGACAGCACCAAGCTGAGACAAAGCACGACGCAGGTCATCGGTGCTTTGAACAGCGGGGAGTTGTAGATTGCCCTGGGCTGCTACCAGCAGCGTCACCACGATGTACTCACCGGGAGAGGCCAGAGATCCCCCCGCCTCAGGCAGCGCAGCTCGTGCTTCTGCCTGCTTGAGCTGATTATTCACGTTCGAGAGGGTTTCGCCAGAGAACTTGCTGCGTTCTGCCAGCGAAAGACGATTGAACTGGGCCTCAGCCGCATCCAGTCTTGCCTGCTGGTTTTTGGAACCTGCATAAACCCAATATTCGGGGTGGCGAAGTAGCGACAGAGTGGCTTCCTGCAACACCTGAGTCAGGCCAGCGGAGGAACCCGTGTTCGCATTGCGGGCGATCCGATCCAGATCGAGCTGAAGCTCACGGGCACTGAAAAGCAGTCCCACCTGAAGTTCTGCAATCGAAACTGTGGGAGTACTGTAGCCCATCGATTCAACTGAATCAGAGGGCTGACGAAAGGCGCGGGTGAGGAAACCGGCAATCGCGATAAAAATCAAAATGGTGAATAGACCACCGCCACCCCCGATGAAGAATATGGGTGGAAATACAAAGGGGAAGCCAAATCCACCGCCGGGATAGTAACTCCCTCTGGGGGCGGTGTAGGTACGGCTGGGCGCACCATAGCTGCTGGGCGCGCGGAAGCTACCGCCACCAATGCGGCCTCCGCCCCGAACAGCGGCCAACGCTCCATCAGCCTGACCAAAGGCCAGTGCCACCATCAGCGCGACCGCAATCAGTGTTTTGAATAGGGGCTTAATAAAGCCAGGAAGTTTTTTGTGCATATACCTGCGCCTACCTGAGCGTATTTGAGCAAACTGGCACCGCAGGAAGCCCCTGCCGGGTACCAGGGCTGTAGGTTTGGACGGCTCCGGTTAACGCTGTTCACTAGGTTACAACTTAACTGGATTTCACCAAACGTTACACAATTTCTATATCTATAATTTACTGCTTTACCCTCATCTGCGGGATGAACCTACAGACTGTTTTTAGGAGGGATGTCCGTACCCTCAGGAGGGTGATTGCTTCAACCGCCACCCACGATAGTGACAATCTCCAGGCGATCGCCTTCCCGTATCTCTGTTCCCTCCCAAAACTGACGGTGCAAAATCTCCCCGTTATATTCCACTGCCACTAACCGGGGGTTCATCCCCAATTGCTCCAGCAATCGGGGGAGCAAGGTTTGCGGCAAGCAGTGACGCAGTTCTCCGTTGACCTGGAGTTGGATAGAGGAATTGGGGTCAGTCGTGTTCAACATGAGTCATCCCAGAGGAAACAGTGAGAATGCGAAGCAAAGGTAATTCGCATCCTTCTTCATTCATCTAAACTTTTTTGTCAAGGACTGTTCCAGTCAGGCAGGCATTGGAAAAATCTGCACCCTCCCAATTCGCACTGTCCATTTCTGCACACAGCAAATTTGCTCCGACAAAGCTTGCGCCCGCCAGTGAAGTTCCGCGCAGGTCAGCTTCCTCCAGGTTAGCGCTACTCAGCACAGCTCCCTGCAAGTCGCACTGACTCAAGTTCGCCCCACGGAGATTGGCGTTACTCAGGTTAGCCCCCCGCAAGTCCGCTCCCCGTAAGTCCGCCTGCTGTAGATCAATGCCCATTAGATTCGCGCCGCTCAGAAAAGCTCCGGCGATCGCTCCTCCTTTCACCTTTGCCTGCATCAGGTTAGCCCCCCGCAGGTTAGCCCCCCGCAGGTCTGCTTCCGTCAGGTCTGCCTGCATCAGATTGCTGCCCAATAAACTGGCTCGCAGGTCTGCCCCAACCAGATCGCAGCCCATCAGATTGGCCCCATCCAGGCGTGCCCCGGATAAGTTAGCCCCTAACAAAATCCCACCCACCAGATTGGCTCCCGTCAGATTTGCCCTGCTCAGGTCGGCCTGCGACAGATCCTCATCCTCCAGATCTGCCCCCACCAGATGTTTTATTTTTCCGGCTCGAATTGCGCTGATGTCCATAGCGTATCAGGATCGTATCAAGGGTTACTGGAAGCCTCAAAGGAGTCAGAAGTTCCCAGCAAATCATCTTCTGCATGGGAATCGAGCAGCCACAGTCCAGCGGCAATTTTGGGAACCGTCACCGCGAGACTCAATCCCTGCTGGAGACCGTTCACCAGTAATGAGAGAATTTCAACCAGCTTCGGATCCCAGCGATCGCCCTGTTCATTCTGACAGGCAGCCAGCGCCCTCGATAGAGCCTCCGGGTCTGAATCAGTGATTCCATTCCCCTGGGTAGCCAGTCGCTGCTGAAAACACGAGACCAACCCCAGGATACGTGACTCCAGCGGAATTTCGTCGCCTGCCAGCCCCGCCGGATACCCCCTGCCATCCCAGCGTTCCTGCTGATGGGTGAGGATGGTGGCGATCGCCTTTAACCGCTGCATCGTCCGCAATACCTGAACTCCCGGCACCAGCGCACAGGAAGGTGCCACCGGATCGTCACCATAACGCGGCATGGAAGGCTGTAGTTCAGTCCCAACCGTTTGCAGCAGAGCAATCCGGTGCAGCAGTCCCGACAGTTGCAGACGATGCAGTTGCCATGCTGGGAGATCCAGCAACTGACCCATCGCTTCCGCCAGCGCTGCTACCTCCGTTGCCGCCCTGGGGTTGCTCAGGTCGGTTTGATCCAGAAGCTGGGCAATTCTGAGAAACGCTTGCAGTTCGTTTGACGTGAGATTGTCATCGAGGTGGGTCAGGTCACCAAACCCCCAATCCTGGCCGCGAATCTCGGTGTTCTGGCTATTCTGCAAATAATCGACCACCCGCGAGGCGATGTCTCCCAGGTCGTTAATCGTTGGTAAGTCTGAGGGGGAAGCCTGCTGAATTTGAGTGACTATCGTCTCCAGTTGCTCCCGCAACTGTTGGTGCAGGGTTGGATCGTATCGAGCAATATGGGCAATGAGTAACTCGATTGTTTCCAGCACCAGCCTGGGTTCAAATGTCCACAGCCCATAAAATTTGCGCTCCAGGTCATGCCGTGGTGCTCCTGCGGTTCCGTAATCCGCCTCCGAAAGCTCCTGACACAGCACCATTGCGGTATAGTTCGGCGAAGCAATCACCAGATGCCACTCCTGCGCCACGGGATCGGATGTTTCGAGGGCTACCAGCGCAACGTTTTCCCGCTGGCTGGTGGGATGCTCCTGAAACCCGGCATCTCCAGAAGCCAGAATCACGATTTGAGGTGCCTTTTCGGCAATCTCACCGTAGCGATCGGCCTCCTGAAGATACCATTTCCCCTGCTGAAACGCCGCGATCATCAGAGGTTCATAATCGTGCGCCAGGATTGCGTCCTCTAAAGCGTGACAAAGAGCCACCAGGGTGTTTTTGTAGTACACCCCAAAGTTAAGCGATCGCTTCCCATCAGCATTGCCCGATCGGTGCGCATCTCGCAGTTGTTGTAGAATTGTCCCCTCCAGCATGAGCCGATTTTAGCCCTTTGCGCCTGCGCTGACTAGTTGTTTAGAAGATAAAGAAGGGAGAATTGGGGCTGACAGCGCGTCCTCCAGGTCAGCAACCCCCAACCGTTGCTCCAGAATCCGCATGACCTCCCGCCCAAAGTCGTCAGGGTTCTGCTGAAACGCCTGCAAACACACCTCACCGAAGAAAGACCCCAATGGCTCTGGGTTCCATAACAGCTTCTTGGCCATCCACGGCGTATGGCTCATGGGATTGTAGCTCGGTTGCAGGATGTTGTTTCTGAAGGCGAACTCCTCCAGGTGGGTGTGGGGTTGCAGCCCGATAAAGAAAATGGCAGGTTCTACTTTGTCCGCGCCAAAGATACGTTCCAGTTCACGGTGATAAGCGATGGTCTGGCGAATGGTGTCGAAGGTTTCATCAATGACGTTGAAGGAGTAGTTGACCGACACCAGGTCGTTAAATCCGGCAGTCTTCAGATCCCGACAATTTTGCAGCACTGTCCGCAGATTGTAGCCCATTCGCATCTTGCGAACCAGCTCTTGAGAGCCACTGGTAATCCCGATTTCGAAGTAATTCATGCCCGTTTTGACCATCAGGTCGCACAGCTCAGGTGTCAGGTTATCAGCCCGAATATATGCCGCCCAGTGAATGTCGGCCATACCCGCATCCAGAATTTTTTGCAGCAGCTCGATCGCATCGTTCATAAAGCGACGAGCTGGAATAAACTGGGCATCGGTGAACCAAAAATTACGAATTCCCCGGTCGTAGAGCTGCCGCATCTCTTTGACCACCTCATCGGCGGGATTGATTCGTACCTGCTTGCCCTCAACGACGGTATAGACACAGTAGCAGCAGTTGTGGGGACAACCACGCTTGGTCTGAACCCCCACGTAGAAATCCTGATCCTGCAAATAATAGTCAAACTCCGGCCAGACCTGACTGATGTAGTCGTAGTTGCAGGCTGTTTTTTCGAGGGGAGTCGGCTCTTCGTGGATCAGGCGATCGCGCGGCGGCTCCTGCCCCACAATGTAGCACCGCTCCCCGGAGAAATCCTGCCCCCGCAGCAGCTTCTCCAGCAACAGTTCTCCTTCGCCCACAGAAATCACCGTTCCCTGAGGCAGCAGTTTCCCCAACTGCTCGTAGAACACACTCACGGCACCCCCACCTACCACCAGATGAGCGTCGGGCGTGTAACGTTTAGCTCGCTTCAGCCCACGTTTAATCAGGCCCAGATTGCGCCACAGCTCAGTGTAGTAGGAACCCGCCAGACGCAATCCGCCCAGAGCCCCTCGCAGTCTCAAGAACGGGTTGCGGGCATAGAAAAATTCGAAAGCATTTTGCAGGGGATTTCCCCCCCGACCACCCACAGGTGCATAGATTTGAATATCACGCCAGGAGAACACCAGCAATGTGGGCCTGAATGCATCGATACAGCGGTCAAGGGCAGCACCGTAATCAAGGGGAGGCACAGTTCCCAAATCGAAAATCCGCTGCTCCACATCTGGAAACTGCTTGTGGACATGGTCACACAGGTAAACTACCCCGATAGGGAAAATAGGGTTACAGGGAAGACGAACGTAGAGAATCCGCTCGACCTTGGGAGCACGGGAGATGGACGTAGAAAGTTTAGCGTTCATCAGTTGACCAACGGAGGGAAGTCGTCTTTAAGTATTTGTACTGGTTGCCCTTGTCAGGTTTGGAAAACATTTTTCATATATCTTTACGATACCATTGACTTTATTTGAGTGCATGGAAGTTTTTTCAAGCAGTTCCTGAATAGCTCCATCATCTCCTATTCTATTGAGTAGAATCCGAAGTTAGATTACTGGCGATTGCCCAGAGTTCGGGTATTCGCAAACGATTTAGTTCGTCTGTTCTTACTCAAACAGCTCTGCTTTTCCATCCCAGGCAGAGCAATAATCTTTAATTAGCCGACTCTATCAGTAGGTAGAGTCGGCATTCTTGGTAGTCGGGTTTACAGCATTGGGGATCAGGGAGTGTTAGCTTGTAAACGTCCCTCAGAAAACAAGGCTCCTCCGAGGTTATGTCTCAAATCTTTGATCCCCTCCCTTTTGACAACGACGACCGTATCCTCTGCTGCTATGTGAATGCCACCAGCAAGATTCAGATTGCCCGGGTCACCGACGTTCCAGAATGGTACTTTGAGCGAGTCGTATTCCCTGGACAGCGGTTAATTTTTGAGGCTGTGCCGCATGCCCATCTGGAGATCCACACAGGGATGATGGCCAGTTCGATCCTGTCTGACACCATTCCCTGCGATCGCCTGCTGATCAAGATGGAGCTAGACGCAACGCTGGAGGCATCTGAAAATGAGCGTCCGTTTTATCTAGCATCTTCTTCTGCTGAGTAGTTTTGATATAGAAAATTCAATGTGTTTCACAACTTGTCTATATCTACAGAGCCTGAATCTGGCTTTCTGAGAGAGTATCAGGGTTTGAGATAATAAGCTTATGGCGAGGGATAAGGTTGGTTACATAACTTCATCCCTTTTTGCTGTCGGTTCCAATCAAGTGAACTTTTGACTAAATCGCGCCGATTTTCCCTGAAAAGCTTATGCAGTCAGCTTTTCAGGGAAAATCGGCGCTAAAACCTACGATGCTGCGAAACGTTCTTCTGGAGAGCGTTTCGCAGCATCGTAGGAAAATCTCACCTACCTGCCATATAACCGCAAGCTCCTACCGGATTTGCGGAACAACCGGACGCTCTGGAACCACAGGAGCCTGGGGAGCAACCAGTGGCTGGGGAGCAGTCTGGGGTTGCGGGGCAACTGGAGCCTGAGCATCACTCTGGACACAGTTAAACATTCTCAGCGTTGCCGCCGCCGCATAGTTCCGCTGGGCCGGAGTATTGGGAGCAAATTCTGTTCCCTGCTCATTCAGCGGCGAGGCGACCCGGCAGTAAGCCGACATCTCGGTTACCAGGGTATTCGACCAGTGAGTGGCTGTATCGCTAAAGGTGAGCGGTGGCTGAGTTGGTACCAGTTGAGGTGGCTTACCAAGTAGGGTTCTACCGTACTCAGCAGCACGCCGCAACACAGCGATCAGTTCGGCTCGCGTCACAGGTTGGGTCGGGCGGAACGTGCCGTCTTCATAGCCGCTGACAATCCGATTGTCCCGCGCGAACTGGATCTTGGCGGCGCTCCAACGGTTAGCTGCCACATCCTGATAGGGACTGCTGGTGGCCTGAGTTGGAAGTTGCAGATTTACACCTGGTAGACGCTTGAGTGCATCCAGCACCATTGAAACAAGCTGTTCCCGCGTCAGCGGCTGCGTTGGGCGGAACGTATTGTCCTCGGCAAATCCGGAGATAAAACCAATTTCTACGGCCTTCTGGATCTCCTGGGCATAAATGTCTCCGGCAATATCCTGGAAGGTCGGTGGCGGAACCACACCCGGTGGCAATTGCCCTTCAAAGGTCAGGTAAATGTGGCCCAGTGGCCGATCTTGAAACACCCGGCGAGTAAAACGCCAGCCTGAGTTCAGGTTGATGCGGGTGAATGCGGGTGAACCATCAGGACGAGCCGCGATACCGTTGGTGTTCCCAATCATCAATTGAGGTAAGTTACGATCTTCGGGAATGCCCATCAAGTATCGCGTGCCGTCCTTCTCCACAATTCGCAGGTTGTAGCGCAGCCCCAAGTCAGTGTTATTAGCACGAATTGAGTAGCCGTTGCTGTCCAGGTAGCGACCACAGACACCCGTGAAGTCAAAGTTAACCAGCAGTGGATCCACTATTGTTGGATTACCAGGAACCTCACTCCAGCAGGGGCGGACATTGGAAATCTGCTCAATGATCAGCAGTCCGGTTCCTTCAGTACCGCGGGGAGCGGCAACCGCAATAAATTTACTCTGGTCTACGTCACGCTGGCCAAAGGCAGCAGCCAGGGCAGCAACACCAGTCATGGAGAAAACACCCAATGCAACAGTTGATGCTGCTGCCAGACGACGAAGCAATACTTTCATAGCGGAGGAGTGCGTGAACGGAATTAATAGTACAGGGTATTGACAGGATAAGTTCTTTCAAAAGGATGAAAATCCTGAAGGATTGTGGACGCAACGAGCACCTCCATTGAGCATGAAGCGATTTCTATAAAGTCCACAGGCTCAGGAATACTGTCCACCAAGACGCAAACTATATCAGGAAAGTTCACTCTTGCCGCAATACCTTTGCACTACTTTTTGTCGTTGCACACAGTAAATTGATTACTGCACCGCGCTAAAGTTGATGATACGATCGCCTGACAGCACCACAAACACATCTTTGGTCGCCTGTTCAAACTGGCTATTCACCAGCACCACAGTTCCAGACGCATCGTTTTGCAAAACCTGAGTGCCACGCACCCCCCTGAAAGCGCCGTTTTGGTCTACCAGATCGCTCCACGTCGCCTGAAGCGTCTGCGGTGTGACGGTTGAACTTACGGTCGGGTCGTAGCTTTGAACGGCTGCGGTATATTGCCCGGTCGCCAGTTGGGTGACGAATTGCTGAGCGATCGCTGCCGGATCCGTTGACTGAGCGATTTGCCCCTGGATGGAAGAGACATCTGAACCAGAGGACAACTGTGCCTGTGCCCACTCCGCGCTCCCCAAATACCCCAGGCTGACCAGGCTTAGCAGGATGATTCTTTGCAGCTTCATAATCTACTGTCCTTCACGATCGTCACACCCAGTATGGCCGTCCTTCAGCATTATTGTCCTCCCTTCATCGATTCTCCATTAAAGACTTCAAATACCTGACGGCAGAATTTTCGCAGATTGTCCTTAATGGTATCTTTCGGCTGAGCCTCGCCCACAAACTCCCAGTTTTCAATCGTGGAGAGCCGCCATTGCTCTCCCAGCAATTGGGTAAAACCAGCAACCTCCAGACCGATGACGCGGCGATCGCCTGTTAGTGGATCTTCAAAAAAGCGAATCTGCACTAGGATACTGCGGCTCTGGAACAGACGACTCCAGCCAGGGAGATGAAACGCGATGTCGATGGAATCAGGATCGACCCACTCCTGTGTATTGGCATCGTTGGCCCAGGGCTTCAGGTCAGCCCTGGCATCGGGAAACGCAGCCTTGAACAGGGTAACCACTGCCGCAATTTTGGTTGTCAGCTCAAACCCTTTTGCCTGCTCTGCTGCATTCACTCAGCCTGCTCCTTTTTAGACCGATCGGGTTAACCTTTCCTTTGTTGACAAGTCTAATAGATACACACAACTTCGCAAAACTTTTTCTACGTTATTACAGATTTTCTGAATCAGGGAGTAGCTCTTTATGCAGAAGAGGGCGAATCCAATCCGCCCTCTTAGCCTGTCAGCCCAATGGATTGATACTTGTTAAGTAATTGCCTTACTTGCGGCCGATGCAGTCGGCACCAGCCTCGTAATGCCCTGCTGTACCAGTGACTGCACGAACGCCGTGCGCTGATTGGCATGGAAAACGGCCTTTAGCTTCTGGGTCAGCTTGCCAATCTGGAAGGGAGATTCACTGTTAGCAGTCGTGAGCTGGCTTTGCTCCTGGAAGTATTCCACCAGACTCATGCCAGCAATGCGTGTCAGGTAAGCAGCACTGATGCCCTGAAGCAAACCGCCAGCAACGAAGGTGAGGGCATGGCTCTTAAGGAGGGGGGCGATCGCCTGACTGGACAGCTCTACCAGTCCCAGCTTCACCATCTGTTCCGCCAGGGTTCCGGCCACTTCCTTCGCCTGATCCATTGAGAAGTGCTGATGATAGACGGCTCCCAGGTTCACCACCATCTGAGTATTCACGGCGGCAGTCGCCAGCAGGTCAAGACTGGGTACTGGAGTTGCGAAGGCGGCAGCGGCAGCAACCCACTGTGCTTGTTCGATCAGTGGCAGGGCGCGATCGCGTCGAATCTGGTTCAATTTTGCCAGCACGTTTGCCTTGAGAACATTGGCCTGATACAGCACTGTTTCCAGAATTAGCCGTTCACCCAATTGTTCCTTGAGCTGAGTCAACCGGTTGGTTAACGGAATCACGTTGGCTTCCGGCTGCTCCAATCGCTCTACAATAGTGCCATCTACCTGGTGCTGGCGGACTTTGAGCAGGGCAGGTTGGGCGGCAATCGCCACCACATCCTGCAACAGCATGAAGCTCTGCACCCGTTCCCGCAGCTGTTGCAGAATCAGGGGCTGCTCCTCTGGCAAATATCGATCCTGCTTGTTGAATACCAGCAGCACTCGGCGCTTCTGATTTACCAATGTTTGTAGCGTTTGGAATTCGGGGTCAGCAAGGTCTCCGGCGGTGACGAAAAGCAGCAGGTCGGCGGGGTGATCGGGAACATCTCCATCCGTCACGCTCCACACCTGAGCATCAGTAAGCAATTCGTTGAGCCGCTGTAGCAGGGTAGACTTACCCGAACTGGCTGCTCCGGCGATCGCAACCCGCACATTCTGCCGCTGCGCATCCTGCTTTAACACCGCCAGCCCCTCCTGTAGAGAATTAACCAGCAATTGCACATCAACAGATTGTTCTTGAGCCAGTTGTTCAATTAACGTGGATACGTTTACCAGTGCCTTATCCACGGCTTCCCGGTTCACTGGGACAACCAGCTTCTCAACGTCCACTGAATTGCGTCGGCTGTTGATAAACCACGTCCCTGCCAGAGCAAGTCCGGCCCAGATCGCCATTTCTCCCCAATGGGTCGCTGATGGGTGGGCGAACTCCAGCACCCAGGCTCCTATTGTCAGACCTGCAACTCCAATCAGAACGGGACGCTGAAACTGAAAAGCCATGGTTCTAACCGCGCATCAATACTGGAATACTACCAGTCTAAGGCAGTCCAGCCACGAACTGGGAATGAAGTTTTGCCCTCCCAAGGACAGAGCGATCCTTAGGAGATTTTCAGCGCTGAAAA
>JBIKWV010000890.1:0-2965 GCA_044356135.1 Elainellaceae cyanobacterium | reverse complement strand
TAGCAAACTGAGGTGATTCAACTGTGCCTGAAGCCGGGTAGAAGCTGGAGCGCTGGCCTGGGCTGCTTGCTGGTAAGCGGCGATCGCCCCCGCCAGATTCTGACGTGTGCGCTCCAGATTTCCCAGACTGAGCTGGGTAGCCGCAATTTCTGCTGAATTGTTGAGCTGCTGTGCCAGGGATAGGCTTTGCTGGAGCGATCGCTGGGACTGATCCAGATTGCCTGCAATGCGCAGCGCATCCCCTAAACTCCGCAATGCCGACACTTTCTCAACAGAGGTGGGTGCAGATTGCAGTGTGCCCACCAGCTCGGTGAGGGTGGCGATCGCCCGTCGATACAATCCCAGCGACTGCATGGCCTGGGCGCGATTGAGCTGACTCTGGGTGGCACGAGTCGTGTCTCCCAACGCCAGGTAGATTTGAACCGCCTGTTCCCAGCGAGTCACCGCACTTTCAGCCTGTCCCCGGTTCAGCTCCAGGCTGGCCCGCACATCCAAACTTTGGGCCAGCGCCGAACGGTTTTCGGCAGTCCCCGGTAAAGCCTGCAACATCTCCAGACTGGTGGAACTCTCTCGCTCTGCTGCTGCCCAGTCCCCCGTCCGCTGGTGGATCAGCGCCAGATTACTGAGGGCGATCGCCTGACTTAGTCGATCGCCCTGCTGCTGGTACTGCTGGATCGCCTGCTGAAGATTGGCGATCGCCTCTGGATACCGTCTGGCTTCATAAAACGTTTTGCTTTGCTGTTCCAAAACCTGGGGTGTGCTCTGCGCCAACGGCAGTTGCGCAGTGACGGGACCGTTGAGTAACAGGCAAACGAGGGTGGTCAGCAGCGCCAGGAAAAGGAGGCGCGATCGCTGCCAACCACTCATCCGCTGGAATGTGTGCTTTAGTCTGAACCCGATCGTTGCTCGTCTCACGGCCTTTGCTCCCAGAGAAAGCATCCCCATCCTATCAAGCTGCAACTGAGAAGGTAGTACCCCTGGGTGGAAGAATGTGGCGATCATCCCACCACTCGTAAGGGCGAACGGCTGTTCGCCCCATCCAATCGCCACAGCGCTCCCGCAAGGGCGAACGGCTGTTCGCCCCTTCCTGTCGCCCCACCCCTCACCTCAATCCAGCAAACTTGATACAGCCCCACAGGGTGCCCCAACGGTAAGATAAACCCCAAAGCATTTCAGGAAATCGCGTGGATACCATCATTCGTCAGGCACTCATTCCCGTTTCGGAAGGCTATAGCACCGCTGATGTTCAGATTCAATCGGGAGCGATCGCCCAAATTGCGCCCCACATTGAGGCGACCGCCAACACCACCGAAGTCAGTGGCACCAATCACCTGCTTCTCCCCGGCTTTGTCAACGGCCACACCCACTCCATCCAGACCTGGCTCCGAGGTTTAATCCCTCCGCTCCCGCTGGAACTCTGGCTGGCGAATGTCTTTGACAGCACCCCCAACGACCTGGAGTACGCCTACCTGGGCGCACTGCACACCGCAGTCAATACGCTGTTGTCGGGCGGCACCTATGTAATGGATCACCTGCTGTCAGTGCCCGGTCAGGAACGAGAGACGATCGCCGCTGTCGTCCGCGCCTACAAGGAAGTAGGCATCTGTGCATTTATCGCTCCCATGCTCCAGGATCAGTCCTTTGCGTCTGGATTCCCCAACAGCGCATCACTCCCGCACAAAGCCTTCCCCCGCGCCACTGAAGAAGTTCTGGAAATAATGGAGGCGATCGCCCAAGAATTCCACGACCCCGCAGCGGGGATTCACATTGCGGTCGGGCCGACGGGGTTTCAGCGCTGTTCGGATGCGCTGTTTGAAGGCTGTGTAGAGATCAGCGATCGCTACCAGCTTGCCCGCCATATGCACCTGCTGGAAACGAGATCCCAAAAGATGTTAGCCCACGAAAAGTATGGCGGCAGCGCTGTTAAACACCTGCAACAGCTCGGTATGTTGAACTCGCGCACGTCTGTCGCCCACGGAGTCTGGCTGGAGGATGAGGAGATCGCCATCCTCGCAGAATGTGGCACAACTGTCGTCCACAACCCCACCAGCAATCTGCGCCTGGGTAGCGGTATTGCCCCCGTGCTGAAGTACCTGAAAGCCGGAGTCAATGTAGCATTTGGCTGTGACGGAGCCGCCAGCAATGATGGGCAAAATCTGTTGGAGGCGGTCAAACTGGGCAGCATTTTGCACAACGTCACCGATTTTGACTATCAGCACTGGATTACGCCGCGCAAGGCGATCGAGATGGCTGCGCTGGGTGGAGTAAGAGGACTGGGGTTGGGCGATCGCACCGGAACCCTGGAAGCAGGCCAGCTCGCCAATCTGGTGCTGTACGACCTGACGGATCTCTCACTGCTGCCACGAACGGATCCCATCGGTCTACTGGTACTGGGAAATCCCAAATCTGTCGTGAGCCATGCGTGGGTGAACGGGAAAGCGGTGATTGCGGATGGCAAGCCAACGACGGTGGATCTGGATGGGTTGCAGCAGGAGTTGAAGGCGCGATCGTTGCACACGAAACCGCAGTTTCAGACGATCAACCAGTTTGAGGCGCATTATCGGAGGGTGATGGGACTTTGAGGCGAACGTAAACTCTCCCCTACTCTCGTCCCAGGCTCTGCCTGGAGACGGGCTTTGGGAGGCTCTGCCTCCAACTCCAAGCAGGAGGCCAGTAACGAGAATAGTGAAGGTTCGGGAGATACAAGAACTGATGCGATCGCCTGTGAACCCTACTCCTGAGCATCAGGTTGGGGCGATCGCACAATAGTTCCAAGATATTGATCGATGAATGCTTCTGCTGCGGCTGGATCTAGCTCTGTCAAAGCTTTTGTAATGGCAGCAATGGTTTCACCTGTAGGATCAGCGTGCCCATGTACCCACCGTCCCACATCCCATCGTCTGACACCCATTGTTGTCGCAAGCTTGTTTTGGCTGATGCTGTAGGTCGCCAAAACCTTTTTCAG
>JBIKWV010000891.1:0-2965 GCA_044356135.1 Elainellaceae cyanobacterium | reverse complement strand
AACCCTGGCGGAGCGCTACACCACCCTCAGCGACTTTAAACGATTAGATGTGATCGGAGAACTGGCCTTGCTGTAAGGGGCTTGCAAGTGCCATATCGGGTAGCGGGTCTGTGCGCCAGTTGATGCGTTTTTTCCCGGTGACTGCTTCCCAGTGGTCAATGTAAAAACAGTAGTCGGGTTCGATACCGCTCTCCTCCGGTAGCTCCATTCGGTTTTATTTAATCCGCGATCCTTAACATTCTCAGTAACCGTCCAATGCTGTGGGGCGCAGAGAGACTGCTGTAATCGTATGATGCTGCTATCGACTCTGGTGGGGGTAATGCTGACACGAATCTGGTGGAAACTTCTGCGACAATAGATGGGGCAAATTTCACGCCACTCACTCACCCACTCACCTACCCAAAAATGGCAGCAAAAATCCCCGTCACAATCGTCACTGGCTTCCTCGGCAGCGGCAAAACCACCCTCATCCGTAATCTATTGCAGAACAATCAAGGCCGACGGATTGCCGTGCTGGTCAACGAGTTTGGTGAACTGGGCATTGATGGCGACCTCCTCCGCTCCTGCCAGGTCTGTGACGAAGAAACCGAAGATCCCCCAACCACGTCCAATATTGTAGAACTGACCAACGGTTGCCTTTGCTGCACCGTCCAGGAGGAGTTTCTCCCGACAATGCTGGAACTTTTGAAACGGCGCGACCAGCTCGACTGCATTCTGATCGAAACCTCTGGTCTAGCTCTGCCAAAGCCACTGGTCAAAGCCTTTCGCTGGCCCGAAATTCGCAACGCGGCAACGGTAGATGGTGTGGTAACGGTCGTAGATTGTGAGGCCGTAGCCAATGGCACACTGGCTCACGACCCCGCAGCAGTTGAAGCCCAGCGCCAGGAAGACCCCAATCTGGATCACGAAACACCCCTCCAGGAACTGTTTGAGGATCAGCTTGCCTGTGCCGATCTGGTGACCTTGAATAAAACCGACCTGGTGGATGAAGCAGCCCTCCAGCGGGTCGTGGAGATTGTTCAGGCGGAACTCCCCCGTGCGGTGAAGATGGTGCAAAGCGATCGCGGCCAACTCCCCGCCGATCTCCTCCTCGGCTTCAACGCCGCTGTGGAGGACAACCTGGAGTCCCGTCCCAGCCACCACGACGAGGAAGAAGACCACGACCACGACGATGAGATTGCTTCTACCCATGTGGTGCTCGATCGTACCTTCGACCCCGAAGCCCTCCAGCAGCGATTGAAGAGCCTGGTTGAAGAACAGGAAATTTACCGAATTAAAGGTTTCGTTGCCGTTCCCAACAAATCAATGCGGCTGGTGTTGCAGGGAGTGGGCGATCGCTTTGAGCAGTTCTACGATCGCCCCTGGCAACCCGAAGAACCTCGTCAGACTCGGCTGGTGTTTATTGGTCGCGCCATTAATTCAGAGGCGATCGAGCGCTGTTTAAATTAGAGAAAAGGCATGGTGCAACGCACCATGCCTTTTCTCCTAGAGGTCTACTAGGTTACTCGTTAAAACGGTAGACGCCACCGTTCAGATTGCACAGGTTGACCTGAAATTGCTCCACTGAATCTCCATCGTCGAACACACCTTTGATGTCGTACTCGCACTCAGAACGGCCATCGGCGATGGTGATGGTGAGGCTTTCACCTGCGGGCACAACGTCTGAACCCAGAATGTCCTCCTCCCAGTTGTCTACATTGCTAGGAGAGGCATAGAACTCAACCAGGGTATGGCTCGTGGCGTTGTTGAGGGTGAAACGCATTTCATCCGCCAGAGCGTTTCTTGCAGAGAGGGCGACCAGGGGAAGCGCAAACATAGTGGCAGCGATCGCCCTTGTCCGAAGATTACACAGCACAGCAAACTCCATATCGTTCGAAACAACTGCTCTGAGAGTTCCCTCAGGGGCGATCGCTGTCACTTAGATGATGTGGATTTTCGCGAATCTTCTGTAAATTTTGCTCCCATCAAGCACCTGATTTCTCAGTATATTGCCCATTTAACCACTGAGCCAGCGGCGTCTGAAGACCATCGATGCTGACCTGATTTTTCTGACGCCAGTAGTCCTGTAACCCCTGCTCTCCTTTTTTCTCTGCCCATGTCACCAACGCATCTCGCTGCCCCACAAAGTCGTAGAGGGGTACTCCCGTTCCGCAGGAGGTCTGCACCCGCTCAATTTCTACCAGTACAATCTGTCGAGTGCCGGGAATTGCTGAGAACAGCGGGTAAATACTTTCCCACTCCGGAGTGTTGGGGGCGATCGCCCTCCCCTGACCGAACAACCGCAGAATCATGGGTGCTCCCTGAAATGCACAAAACATCAAGGTAATTCGCCCATTCTCCAGCAGGTGAGCCGAGGTCTCATTGCCGCTGCCTGTCAGATCGTGGTAGGCCACCCGATGGGGAGACAGTACTCGAAAACTGTCCAGTCCTTTGGGAGAAACATTAATGTGTCCGCTGGCACTCAGGGGAGCGGTGGCAACGAAGAACATCTGCTGGCTGCTGATGAACCGCTGGAGGTCTTCGGTAATCTGGTCAAATCCTTTTGCCATAACCAGAGGAATAAAGTGAATCTCAGGACTCATCCTCTGACAGGATCTGCTCGATTTTCTGTAGCGCATATTCTTTTAACAATTCAAACCCGATCGCCTCTCCCAGTTCAGCGGCGCGGTTCAGTGATTCGATTGCGGCTTCTTTCTGCCCAAGTTGTAGTTGAGCCTGAGAAATGAATTGAAATAAATTGCGTCCCTGACTATATCGATCATCAATGGAAACGTAGATTGCCTGAGCAATCGCATACTGTTCCAGGGCTGCTGCCCTGTCTTCTAGTAAACTGCCGCGTCCCAGCAGGGCATTGGCGTAGCCGAGCCGAGCGCCGACTTGCTGATAGGTGGCGATCGCTTCGTCATACAACTCAATCGCCGCATCACATTGCTTGAGAAATTGCAGGACATCGGCTTTGGCTTGT
>JBIKWV010000889.1:0-2967 GCA_044356135.1 Elainellaceae cyanobacterium | reverse complement strand
ACATCACGTAATAGTCCGTAGAATCTCCTCATCCACCGAGAAGTCGATCGCCCGCTGATCCCGCCCCGACGCCAGGTAGTCGTTCTGAAAGGAGTCCTTCAGGCCACTCACCAGGCTAAACTCCGGTCGCCAGTTCAGATCGTTCATGGCGTTATGGACATCGGCAAAGAAATGCTGGGTGCGCATGGGAAACGCTTTGCGCTTGCCAAAGTCGAACTTCTTCGGGTCGTAGTGAATGATTTTGAGGCTTTCAGGATCTTTCCCGGCGGCGATCGCACATGCCTTTGCCAGTCCATCAAACGTGACAAAGCGCTCCCCCGCCACGTTGTAGATCTTGCCGACAGCCCGACTGTTGCCCAGTACCTTGGTCATCGCCACCGCCAGGTCGTAGACGTGCCCCAGTTGGGTAATGTGCTGCCCGTGGCCGGGGATGGGGATGGGGCGATCGCGCACAATCCGGTCGAAGAACCAGGCTTCCAGGTCGTTGTAGTTCTGAGGCCCGTAGATATAGACGGGACGGATGGAGGTGTAGGGGATGCCGTGTCCCGCCAGGTAGGACTCAGTTTCGTACTTGCCTTTGTGGCGGCTTTTAGGGTCTACAGGATCACCTTCGATGTGAGGTGGCTGGTCGGTTTTGAGATAAACGCCCGCTGAGCTGACGTAGACAAAGTGCTGAATTCGCCCCCGAAAGATTTCTGCCAGGGGCTGGGTATCACTCAGTTCGCGTCCGTTGTTGTCGAAAACGGCGTTGAAAGATTCTCCCGCCAGTTTTTCTTTGAGCTGGGCGGGATCGGTGCGATCGCCCTGAATCTGCTGCAACCCCGGCACGGGCGGCGGGTTATTCCCCCGGTTGAACAGCACCACTTCATGCCCCTGCTGCACCAGCAGTTTCACCAGATTCACCCCGATAAACCGGGTGCCACCCATCACCAGAACTCGCATAGCCTTCCTCGTCAGGTTTCTGCTTCACTATATCGGGAGTCCTGACCCGGTTCAACCTGACGCGATCGCCCCCTCCGCGCCAACCAGCGCCCCAGTACAGCCACCCCCAGGAGCATTGTGAGCACACCCCGTTGGGGCACAGAGGCCAGGAATCGAAAGCGTTGTTACTTCCAGCGAAGTCAGGTCGATACGGCGAATCGCGTGGTTATTGGTATCTGCGATATAGAGTTGATTGCTAGAACGACTCCAGGCCAGACCCGACGGTTCCGAGAACCGGGTCTCTGTTCCCCGACCGTCTCGAAACCCGATCGCCCCTCCGGCAACGGTTTGGCATTCTCCGGTCACCGGGTTGACCCGTTTGATTTTGTGGTTGTAGGTGTCTGCGATCCACACATGTTCTCTATCACACGCCACCCCGGAGCAGTGCTGGAGTTGAACTGCTGTGCCAAAGCCATCTCGATCGCCAAACTGGTGCAGTTGTCCCTGGCCGCAGAGGGTGTGGACGAAGGGGCGATCGCCCGAGAATGGAACCCGCCACGCACCAGTGTTGAATCCTTCAGAAGCATCTCCCAACGTAATCACTCGAATCGTACTGGTCTCACTATCTGCGACAAACAACCGTTCACCATTGGTTGAGATGCCGTAGGGTTGAGCAAAGGCTGCACTGTCCAGCAAACCATCCACGCAGAATTCAGCTCCCGTCCCCAGGAGTGTTTGGATGGTTTGAGTGAATAAATCCAGCACCCAGATTTGATGGGAACCAGCCATTGCGATGTAGAGTTTGTCACCCAACAGCGCCAGATCCCACGGAGAATTCAACGCGATATCCTTGGCTTTACCGCAGTGGGGAAATAGTAATCGTCCCTGAACGCCTGTTCCCGCAATTGTTTCGACCTGCTCTTGTTGCAGGTCAATCTTGCGGATGCAGTGGTTGCCAGCATCGGCCACGAAGAGAAATTGCTGAGAGGCGTCTAACGCCATGCCCTGAGGCGCAGAGAACTGAGCGCTGTTCCAATTTCCATCCACCCCTCCAGTCGTGCCAGTTCCAATGGTGGTTCTAAGGGTGCCATTGAGATCAGTTACTACGATGCGGTGATGTCCGGTATCGGCAATGTACAGGGTATCGCGGTCAGAATCCACCAGCACTTTACCGGGAAAGGCGAGGGACGTTTGCGTTGCAGTTGCCCAGAGGGGCGATCGCACTTCTAAAAATTCCCCGATTTGCTGTTCCGTTAGTGTCTCTTTGCCCTCATGTGCCTCAATCAGTCGCTGGATCAATTCTTCTAAAATTGCTCGCTGTCCTTCGCCTGAAACCATCGTGACGATATACCCCTGAGGGTCAATCAGCACAAATGTGGGATAGGCGCGAATGGTGTAGTGATCCCAGAGAATGCGATCGCTATCCACCAGCACGGGATGAGTCACCCCGTATCGCAAAATCGCCTGCTGAATGCCTGCCATATCTCGCTCGTGATCAAACTTGGCGGTGTGAATGCCGATAATCGCCAGCCGATGCTCAAATTTCTGCTGTAGATGGTGCAGATCGGGAATGACATGCAGACAGTTGATGCAACCGTAGGTCCAGAAGTCGAGCAGGACGATTTGCCCGCGCAAGGATTTGAGGGAAAGGGGAGAGCCACAGTTTAACCAGGGCAGGTGCGATGGAAATTCGGGTGCTCGAATGCGAACCACGGAAGTTTAGAAGCGGGGTGTGGTTTCATTCTAGAGCGCTGATTGGCGATTCCGGCACTGCGCCTGCCCGATTGGTGCATGGCTGTGCTTTGTTGCAGGAACTTGATTTTCGGGAATGCTAAGAATGAGGGTCACTCCCCTGAGAGTGAAAACGTCTGGCAACAGTGTTGTTTAAAAAGGAAGCGCAGTATGGTGCTTGTTCAGCAGAAGGAAACCTATCGGCTGGTCACTCGCAGTGACTTTGATGGACTGGTATGTGCAGTTCTGCTGAAGGAACTGGACATGATCGATGACATCATGTTTGTCCATCCCAAAGACATGCAGGACGGCAAA
>JBIKWV010000532.1:0-4328 GCA_044356135.1 Elainellaceae cyanobacterium | reverse complement strand
CTCAGCGTCCATAGCAGGGGGTGGTTAAAGCAGGAATGCTCAAAGTTTAGCGCTTCCTTTGAAACACAGCTCTAAGCACTTATACTCATCGCAAAAGTGGGATGCACTCACTCTTTTTCGGTGCTCTCATAAACCACGTCATCTAGCAACTCAACGATGTGAGTGACTCTTGCTGATTGAACCAGCGCGATTAAATCGCCCTTAAGAGGTTGTTGAGCATTATCTTTATGGTCTTGAGTGCGCCAGTGCAAGCAAAAAATTCTAGCTTCTCGAATTGGCATCTCATGAATGTTATAAGCCCAGCCTTCATCAGGTTTCACATTCTTCAGCCACTTCAGTTGTGATAAATCCATCCTATCAACGACCTCAAAGTAATTTGATCCTAAATTCCAACAGACAACGCTCAGGCAACTGTCACCACCAATAACTGTAAGCAGCCTAACTACTTTGTAGACGGAAGTTCGCAGTCTAACACCTCTATTCGGGGCATATAGGCTGAATTATCGCTGTCTAATCACTCTGAATCCGGAATATAGGCCGATTCTAGTCCGTCTATTTTTGTCAGGCAAGAGATAGGCCGAATCGATTCTGCCCTAACGGGTGTTTTAGGGATCTTAGACAGAATTAATTCTGCCCTAACTGGGTGATTTGGGATCTTAGACAGAATCGATTCTGTCCCAATTGCCAAAATCGAGCATTAGAGCAGACTGAGTGCGTCAGGTCGAGAATGGGCATTCACCAGATCAACTGCCTGGTCAATTGCCCCTGGTCGTTGTTCTAAACGCGATCGCCCCCCGACCCCCGAAGTCCCCCTTAAGGCATGACGGTTGCCTAACCGCGTTGAGCCATTAGCGAGGCGCAACAACAACAAAACGTCCACCGTAGGGGCAAAGCATTTGCGCTAAAAACCCCCAGGTTTCCCCAACCCCATCCTACGCAAATGCTTTGCCCTAAACGTCCCACGATCGCCCAACCCATCCATCCCACCAAACGTCCCACGATCGCCCAACCCATCTGTCCCACCAAACATTCACGATCGCCCCATCATCCCGATCGTTTGACCGTTTTGCGATCGTTGATTCACGCCGACTTATGCCAAATATTTGGCGATCGTTCTACTGTTGCGTGTAATTTGGTTGTTTCTAATGGATGGAAACATGTGGGTGGTTCGGGGGGCGAAGCATTTGCGTAATCGGTTTTGGGTGAACCAGGATGTCTTTCGCGCAAATGCTTTGCCCCTACTCCACCTTTTCGGGTGTTGGGATGCTGCTCAAATCGGGCAAACTCACGGGTTCCGGCTGCGCCAACTGCTCCTCCGCTTTGGCTTTCTCCTCGGCTTCCACCAGTTCGCGTACCGGCTGTTTTAGATCCAGCGGCAGCGCAACGGGCTGACGCTCTTCGATCCAGCAGCTTGCGATCGGCAGCGTTTCCTCCAGGTCATCCAGCGGACGGGGAATTACCATCACCGCGTGCAGTTCACCAATCCGCTCAGCCTCGTGCATCCCGGCCTCGATCGCCATTGCCACATCCGAGACGCGCCCCCGGATAATCGCAGTACATAGGCCATCGCCAATAATTTCTGTAGCAGCAAGCTGCACCTCAGCAGACTTCAGCATCGCATCGGCAGCACCCACCATTGCCGGATAGCCGCGCGTTTCCAGCAGCCCGATCGCCAGATTGCTCAACCGACTGTGGCCACGATCGGAGACAAACTGCGCTAGTCGGCTACCGATCGGCAGAATCGCATCCAGGTTGCGGGAAGGACGGGCGATCACCAGCTTAGAAACGAATTCGCCAAAGTTCTCTGCAGTCTCTACCCCCACCTCAACGGCAATTCGCACATCGGCAATATTACCTCGCACAACCGCCGTACAGTATCCGCTGCCCGTCTTCTCGTAACCCACCAGCCGCACCCCAGCAGACTTCAGCATCATATCTGCTGTGCCCACGATCGCCGGAAAACTTCGGGTGCAGACCATGCCCACGGCCATATCATCGAAGCGGTATTCCGGTGCTGCGGGCTTGAACTGGACGCTGGGTTGCTCTTTGGCCTGCTGTTTTGCCTGCATGGATATTCTCTACGCGGTCAACGGTGAAAGACCAATTGACGGATGTGGAGCCTGTGAAAGTTTCTACCTAAAGCATGACACAGGTTTGGGCTATGGGCTTCCTCCAGATGCAGGAGGTTCTGAGCCATTTGGGTTAAGGGGCTGATTCAGGGTTTGCCGATGGGGGAACATCGTATTCAGAAGGCGTTCGACGGCAGCTTTGCCATAGATGGGCTGGTTGTAGAGGTTGGGGGGAACAAGTGGCCCAGGTTCATCGGGTATGGTGGGGGTTAAGGAACCTGGAACTGAACCTGGAACCGGGGGGCCACTGGCGATCGGGGTTGGCGGCTGCACAGTCACCTGGCCATTCTGAATCGGAGATGGATAGGTCGGCAAAACCTGGCCATCCTGAATCGGAGGCCCGTACACTGGCGGAATCAATCCATTCGCATACGGGGTCTGATTGACTGGCGAAGCTTCAGCCGTTGGCTCATCTTCAATCGTTCGGCTCTGGTCTCCCACCAGTGCCTCCCAGCTCACCACGGATGCTGCCGAAACGTCAGGGTTAATCAGCGTTGCCTTCGACCCAATGCAGGCATTCGCCCGAATTCGGCCATGACCAACAACCAGCACCTCAGAACCGAGGCTGACGCTGACCTCCAGTTCCAGCGTTCCGCCATGGGCATGAATCACGGCTCCGGCTCCGATGCAGACCCCTGCACCGATGATCAGTTCAGCGCCGGGGTCAGCTTGAAGCAGCACACCGGGGGCGATCGCCGCGCTGGAGTGGATCGTGACGTTGCCACTGATCATCGGATGGCAACTGCCAATCGGCTGTGGTGGCGGCAACTGCATCGACCCAAACCCTTACACACCTAGAAGAGAAACCGTCAACCGACGACTAGCTCCCCGGACGCTGAATAATCAGCTCAGAGACCCGTCGCTTCGACTTTGTATCCACCCCGTAGACGCGCACATACTCGCGGGGATTTTCCTGGAGGCAGGCTTCCAGCGCTGCCAGAACGTCGCCTTCGCGGGTACTGCTGATGGGAGCGCAGGTTTGCCAGGTGCTGCTCTGGAAGCGACGGGCATTGGCGTGCTCTGCTGCCACTTTGTAGCCCTGGGACAAAAGTTGCCGCACCTGATCTACTGTATCGGGGCTGAGGCGACCGCTGCCGGAACTGTAGCTGCTGGAACTGCTGCTGGTGTTCGATGTGTAGCTACTGGAACTGCTGGAGGCATAGCTGCTGGCGCTGCTGGGGGCAGAACCGTTGCTCTTGCTATTGGGACGTTGGGCAATGATTTCTCCAACGCGCCGTTTGGAGGTGGGGTCGATACCGAAGACGCGGACATACTCACCCGTGTGCTCAGCCAGACAGGCTTCCAGGGCCGGTAGAATTTCGCTGTCGCGGCCATTACTTAAAGGAGTGCAACTATCCCAGACGCTGGTCTGGAAGCGGCGAGGATTGGCGTGCTCCATGCCGATCTTCATGCCCTGCGATAGCAGCTTGCGCACCTGGTCTACCACCTCTGCGGGGAGCCGACCGCCGCTGGAACCGCTGGAGGAATAGCTGCTGGGGGCACTGTAGCTACTAGAACTGCTGGAGGCGCTGTAGGACGAACCCTTACCGTTGCTGGAGGCATCGCCGGGGCGCTGGATGATCAGTTCGGAGACACGGCGCTTGGACTTGGTGTCGATACCAAAGATGCGGACGTACTCGCCTGCGTGGTCAACAACGCACTTCTCAAGGGCAGAAAACACCTCAGAGTCTCGGGTGGACTGGATCGGCGCACAACTGCTCCAGGTGCTGGTCTGGAACCGACGGGTGTCGGCGTGTTCGGTGCCAATTTTGTAGCCCTGTGACAGGAGTTGACGCACCTGATCAACAACTTCCGGGTTTAAGCGAATATTTTGCATGTCGGGATTCTGGCTGGAACGACGATTAGAGGGAGCGGGAGTTTGGTTGCGGGCAGGGTGTCCAGGAGCGATCGCTGGATCACGATGCACCCCCGATCGCTGAGCGTCACCCAACCCACTGAGCTGAGTGGCGTACTCAATATCAACGGACTCGACACTGGGCAGGCGATCGGCCTGCTGTTGCGTGGTAATGATCGACCCGGAGGGAACGTATCGACCGGGGGGAATTTCGACATCCTGCACCAGAGCGTGCATCATCACAACGCAGCCGTTGCCGATGCGGGCATTGAATACCGTGGAGCGAAACCCGATAAAACAGTCATCACCGATGTAGGCAGGCCCATGAATCAGCGCCATGTGGG
>JBIKWV010000273.1:0-6276 GCA_044356135.1 Elainellaceae cyanobacterium | reverse complement strand
GGAGTAAGGCTGCTGGTCATCTCCCACGACCCGCCCCTGCTCCAGCCCGTGGATCACCACACCATCCTGGACGTTGCTGCCTTCACCCAAAGAAAAGGGGCCACCCTCGTCGGCTCGAATTGAGGTTCCGGGTGCCACCAGCACATTTGCCCCAATGCGAACATCTCCAACAATATTGGAGAAGGAATGGACGTAAGCTGTTTCGTTAATCTTTGGCTGGGCCAGACTCTTGGACCAGGGGGTTGGGGGGGCAGCAGAACTGAGCGCTACCATGAATACGTTCTCCTGACGGATACTGCGGTGCAGCAGAATCTTAATTGAATAAACACGCTAAACAGGAACAGCGGCCCCAACCGGGAGTGTGGGGCTACCGATCCTGATCGCGTTTGCGGTAGAGCGGGTAGTTCTCTACGCTAACTGTGTCAATAATCCCAATGACCAGCGCATCCAGGGGACGAGACTCAGAATAGGGGGTCTGACGAGCGGCACTACCACGACTGATCAGCACCCATTCATCCAACCCCGCACCCACGCTATCCGCCGCAACCTCAAACTCTGGTAGGGGGTTACCTTCCTCGTCCAGGTATTGCACCAGCAGGAACTTAACCCCCTGGAGACTCGGCTCCTTTTGGGTACTGACGACAGTGCCGCAAACCCTGGCAATCTGCATCAGTAATCAGGGTTACGGACGGTTAACGGGGCGGATGCCGCTGACGCTCTCCCGGAACGCTTCGACTGCCTCGGTGTAGCGAATCGGCAGGACATACTCGAGGTTCTCGTGGGGACGAGCGATGATGTGGGTAGACAGAACCTGCCCGCCGTTCACCCGCTTCACGTTCTCGATGCCTGCTGCGACAGAGGCTTGCACTTCAGAAACGTCGCCGCGAACGATAACGGTAACGCGACCGCTACCAATTTTCTCGTAGCCAACCAGGGTCACGCGGGCTGCTTTCACCATTGCGTCTGCTGCTTCTACAACAGCAGGAAAACCCAGCGTTTCTACCATTCCAACTGCAATTGCCATCGTTCTCTCCCTTCCAAATGAGATTCAGAAATAAAATCAGCCGAAGTTATGAAATCGGCTATAGGCAACAAAGTTCAAAGCGCAAAAGTGAGGCAAACCCTTACAAATGACGCACAGAACCATCGTGAGGGAAAAGAAATCCCTCACAACAGACGTTCCACTGGAACGCCGCTCGCTAATGCTCTCGATTGCCCTGGAACGCCCGCCCGATTTTAACAAAACCAGAGGTACTGAAGAGACCTCTAAGAAGCAGAATGGGTGTGCGACTGGACAACAAGGCGTTAGCAATGCTTCGTATCTGAAAAGTTCGACAGGGATTCCTATCGTTAGCTCTCAGAAAACACCTTAGAATTCCCAATCGTAAGAATACAGGGGAATCAATGGCTTTTGCAACATAAACCAAAATGATTGTTTTTATAGCGCTTATAACGCGAGATTATAGGCGCTGTCCTGTCTGGTTCCTGGCGATCGGGTGTGTGGTTGGCCTCCTGACGAAAGAACAAAGCTCAGTATTGGCAAGCATTGGAGGGTTTGTTGAGGCAATCCTTTCAGAACCTGGTACAGCAACAAGCAAAGTTTTGCACTGCCTGGGGGCGAGAGCAACCAAACCCCCATGTTGTAAAACTGAGTGCTTGGAACACTGGTCTTACCATTGTCATCAAGCAACACGGCTCAACGGAATCAGACCCGCCCATTTTTTTGCGAACCCAATCATGCTCCTCAAACACCTGCCCCTCAGCGCACGTTCCTAACAGCCTGTACTCTCCTACCACGCCATTACAGCCCTTTCCATGCGAATCAGGTACGGATTTCGGGATAGGAACCTCAACCGCTCGACCCCTCCGCTCGAGCGCGGGGCGAAAGCTGAGCGCTCGCCGAACACCTGAGATCATGCGGCTCGAGTGAGCCTCACCGAACTCCGAAGTTCGAACACTGGAACCCCTGCGGGGATGAACCGCCCCCCTACACCCCGTACCTCATCAGCTTGAAAAACACTGTATTCTCAGTTGAAGAAAAATTTCGAATACCGCTGTTGCAAAGATAAATGAACGTGGTTTACCCAAATTTGGTCTACGGTTTAAATCGTATCACCGGAGGGAACGGCGTTCTGGCTTCATCGCCAGTTCTCAATATTCAGATAGTTTGTGAAATATTTGCTTCACAATAATTACAGATTCTCAAAATTGCTTTGAGTTTATTTAATTTTCTAAGGAGCGATGATATTATTCATGCAGCGAATCGGGCAATGAATTGTTTTTGGGTGATCGCTCCTGTTCCCGAAACTCCCCTGTGCATAAAGCTCTGCGCCATCTTGGTGAGTACAAAATTAAAAGAAATGGTTAGAATATCAAATCCAGTGAAGTTTGTGTTTATCGTGCAATTAGTGTTCGTATAGGGGTTTCCCGATTCACTTTCTTCCTTCCATAGATAGACTGCGAAATTCCGTAACGTTTGTTGATATGGGAAATGTCTGACCCAGCAAATTTTCGGGATTTCCTGCTTCCAATTATGCTCATCGAGAAAATCATAAGGATTTCTCGATGAGCTTTTAGATAACAACAACTCGCAGGATATTTCATGACTCAGTTCCTTATCCAGACCTGCTGGTGGGTGCCGGGATACGGCCTGCTCGGTGCCCTTTTGACGCTTCCCTGGTCGGCGGGTGCAGTCCGCCGCACAGGTCCCCGACCTGCTGCCTACTTTAATATCCTGATGACGGTGCTGGCGATGGTTCACAGCGTCGTCATGCTGTTCGATGTCTGGCACCTGCCCACCCAGACGGTGCGGGTGGCGTGGCTCACGGTCATGGATCTGGATCTATCCTTTTCGCTGGAGGTGTCCAGGGTCAGTATCGGCTCTGCGGTACTGATCACGGGGCTGAGCCTGCTGGCACAGGTGTTTGCGCTGGGGTATCTGGAGAAAGACTGGGCGCTGGCGCGGTTCTATGCGCTGATGGGCTTTTTTGAGGGAGCGATGAGCGGGCTGGCGCTGAGCGACTCCCTGTTCCTCAGCTATGCCCTGCTGGAAATGCTGACACTCTCAACCTATCTATTGGTCGGTTTCTGGTACGCCCAGCCGCTGGTGGTGAAGGCAGCGCGGGATGCGTTTCTGACCAAGCGGGTGGGAGATCTGCTGCTGCTGATGGGCGTGATCGCCCTGGCGACGATGGCTGGCAGCATGGACTACTCTGACCTGACGGTCTGGGCGCAGACTGCTGACCTGTCACCGCTGACGGCCACACTGCTGGGGCTGGCGCTGATTGCGGGGCCAACTGGCAAGTGTGCCCAGTTTCCGTTAAACCTGTGGTTGGATGAGGCAATGGAGGGGCCAAACCCCGCTTCAATTCTGCGGAACTCTGTCGTGGTGGCCTGCGGGGCCTATGTGCTGATCCAGATGCAGCCGATTCTGGCGCTGTCTCCGGTGGCGCTGACGACACTGATGGCGCTGGGGACGGTAACCGCAATCGGGACTTCGCTGGTGGCGATCGCCCAGGTAGATATTAAACGCGCCCTCTGTCATTCCACCAGCGCCTATCTGGGGCTGGTGTTCCTCGCGGTCGGCATGCAGCAGGATGAGGTGGCGCTGCTGTTTCTGTTCACCCATGCGATCGCCAAAGCGCTGTTGTTTATGAGTACCGGGTCGATTATCCTCACCACCAGCACCCAGGACTTGCGGGAAATGGGTGGTCTGGGTTCCCGCATGCCCGCAACGGTGACGGCGTTTATTGTTGGTTCACTGGCCTGCGTGGCGCTGTTGCCCATGGGCACCTTCTGGGCGATGCAGGGCTGGGCCAGTCGCTTCTGGCTCGGTGCCCCGGTGCTGGTGGGTATTCTGCTGCTGGTCAATGGTCTGACGGCGTTTAACCTGACCCGGGTGTTTGGGCTGGTGTTCAGTGGTTCAGTTCAACCGAAGACCCGTCGTGCCCCTGAAGCGCCCTGGCTGGTGGCGCTGCCGATGGTTTCGCTCACTATCATTGCCCTGCTGGTTCCCGTCATGCTGGCCCAGTGGAATTTGCTGCCCTCCTGGTCAGAGATGAACTGGATTACCGCTGGTCTGCTGATGGCATCAGGGATGTTGGGGTGTGCGATCGCCAGTCAGTTCTATATCGGTTCTCGACTGGCTCAGCCCAAGAACGAGAACTGGCAGTGGTTGCGGGAATTTCTAGCGCACGATTTTCAAATGGAGATGGTGTATCGCCTCAGCGTGGTCTGGGCAGTACGCCAGGGGTCACGCCTGACGGCATGGCTTGACCATTATGTGGTGGATGGGCTGGTCAACCTGATGGGATTTGTCTCCATTCTGGGGGGCGAAAGCCTGAAGTATACGGTTTCTGGACAGTCGAAGCACTACCTGCTGACGGTGTTTGTGGGGGTGGTGCTGGCGATCGCGTCTCTGGGCTGGCTGTTCTAGGGGCAGACCCCATAAAGGCGAACAGCCGTTCGCCCTTACCATCTCTCTACCCTCTACCCATTTGTTCAACTACGCTATTCATCTTCGCTATGCTGAGCGTCCTTATCTGGCTTCCCCTTCTTGGCGCAATTCTCATTGGCTGTCTCCCGCAGGTGATGACCCCCGTTCGTACTCGACAGGTGGCACTCGTCCTGACGGGCACGACGCTGGCGTGGACATTCTGGCTGGTGGCGCAGTTTAATGCCTCTGTTGGAAGCATCCAGTTCCAGGAATTTTTGCCGTGGATTGACTCCCTCGGCCTCAGCTATGAGCTGGGCGTGGATGGCCTGTCGCTGCCGCTGCTGGTGGTGAACAGTCTACTGACGTGGGTGGCAATCTACAGCAGCGATACACAGGTGAATCGCCCCCGGCTTTACTACAGCCTGATTCTGATCCTGGAGGCAGGGGTTGCGGGGGCTTTTCTGTCGCAGAATTTGCTGCTGTTCTTCCTGTTCTACGAAGTGGAACTGATTCCCCTCTATTTCCTGATTGCCATCTGGGGCGGCGCACGGCGCGGCTATGCAGCCACCAAGTTTCTGATTTATACGGCAGTTTCGGCCATTCTGATTCTGGCGGCCTTTTTTGGGCTGTCGTTCCTCAGCGGTATGTCCAGCTTTGACTATGCCCTGCTGAGGGAGCATACGCTACCGATGGGCACCCAGTTGGTGCTGCTGATTACGCTGATCGTAGGGTTGGGTATCAAGATTCCCATCGTTCCCCTGCACACCTGGCTCCCGGATGCCCACGTCGAAGCACCCACCCAGGCGTCGGTGCTGCTGGCAGGAGTACTTTTGAAGCTGGGGACCTACGGTCTGCTGCGGTTTGGGCTGGGGTTATTTCCGGAGGCATGGCGGGTGATCGCCCCTGGTCTGGCTGTGCTGGCCGTGATCAACGTGCTGTACGGCTCATTTGTGGCGATCGCCCAGACCGACATGAAGAAAATTGTCGCCTACAGCTCCGTCGGGCACATGGGCTATGTGATTCTGGCCAGTGCAGCGGCGACTCCCCTCAGTCTGGTGGCGGCGATCGCCCAGATGGTCAGCCACGGACTGATTTCCGCCATGCTGTTTTTGCTGGTGGGGGTGGTCTACGCCAAAACCGGAACCCGCGACGTGACGGTGCTGAGGGGGCTAATGACGCCAGAACGAGGACTTCCCCTGATCGGTAGTCTGATGATTATGGGCGTCATGGCCAGCGCCGGAATTCCCGGCATGGTCGGCTTCATTGCAGAATTTCTGGTCTACCGCAGCAGCTTCCCTGTATTCCCGGTGCAAACCCTCCTCTGCGTTGTGGGAACGGGCCTCACCGCCGTTTACTTCCTGAATCTGGTCAACCGCGTCTTCTTCGGTCGCCTCCCCGATAGTCTGGCCAACCTGCCGAGGATCTATTGGCGCGATCGGATTCCCGCTCTGATTATTGCTGTCCTGGTGGTCTTCCTGGGATTGCAGCCTAACTGGATGACGCTATACAGCGAAGAAACCAGTTTGGCGTTGGGCAGAACGGTGACGCAAGGGGCGGTGGCGGTTGTTGGGGATGGTAATGGGTGATGGGGTACGCATAGCCCATCACCCATTACCGATTGCCCATTCTCCGGACGGGTTTAGCATTCGCTCCTTCGACTGCGGCAAATGTGTACGGGCGCGGCATTCGGCCTTAATGTTTTGCCCTCAGCCATATCGTATCGATCGAATGCCACGCCCCTACCCGAATGCCACGCCCCTACCATTCCCCATTCCCCATTCCCCCATCCCCATTCCCCATTCCCCATTCCCAATTCTCAATTCTCAATTCCCAATTCTCAA
>JBIKWV010000888.1:0-2974 GCA_044356135.1 Elainellaceae cyanobacterium | reverse complement strand
ACCCTCCGTTAACGACAGGTACCGCGTGACCAGCCCCACTCCTCGACACCGACAGACACCTGGCTTCCCGGAACGGGATTGCCCTTGCTCAGGTCAATTAATGTTACCTCTGTCGCAGCCCGGAAAGCCCCCCGGTAGATGGGTTCACCCTGAGCGTTATTGCGTTCAAATCGCAGGGTGGTCACAGTGGGCTGTGCCCCAGAGCGCTCCCAGCGGATCTGGGTAAACCGACGGTTGGCCGTCTCCGCCCGGTAGCGCCAGCCGTTCTGCATGGTGCCGGAACAAGTGACGTTGCGGTTCGATGGGGGAGGCGTAGTGGGCGGCTGCGGCGGGCGGTTCCCCTGCTGCTGTCCGGTGAACTGGATGAAGAAGGTTTGACCGTCCAGGGTGCCGTTGGCGTTGATGCTGTTGATGGAATTGTTGGCCCCATAGTTGATATTGGCGGTGCCGCGTGCACTGGCGTTGCCGGAGGAGGTCAGGTTCAGCACAATGTCGGAGGCATCCTTGCGCGTTTGCTGTCCGCCGAACCGAATCAGGTTGCCGTTGGTCAGGCGAATTGAGAGTTCTGCGCTGCCGCTGGGTTGAACCGTGACCGACGCGAAGTTGATGTTCTGGTTCGCACGGCCTTGCAGGCCAAAAATCCCCGTTCCTGACTGAGCCAGGTTAACTGCTGTCCCCGTGGTCGGGGGACGATTGACGCTGTCATCTCCAATGGTGAAGCGAATCGACATGGGCTGCCCATCGATCGATCCATTGCCAACCAGGGAAATCAAACGGCTGGCCTGGTAACGCACGGTGACCGTCCCGGTGGCATTGGCCATCCCGGCATTGGTCAGGTTGATCTGGACGGTATCTGAGGTGCGATTCACCGCCCGACCATTCCACCGCTGCAGGTTACCGTTGGCCAGTCGGAGGGAGATTTCCGCCTGCTGGTTGGGTTGAACCGCAACGGTGACGAAGGTCACTGTCTCAGGGGGGCGCGAACCCACCGTCAGGGTGCCCTCGCCTTCTCCCGCCAGGTTTAAGGAACCCTGCTGGGCGATCGCACTGGAGGTCGGCATCAGAACTGCCGTTCCAACCGCCAGAGGCACACCCATCATTGCCAGAGCAAGACCACCCGCTAAAACCGATCGCATCTTCATATCAATTTCCTTTGCATTAAACACTGGACATGCTCGAAAACTCTGCTTACAGCCCTTTTCGTCCTGGTGAGGTACGGGGTGCAGGGGTGAGTCCCCCTTGCCCCTTGAAGGGGGTCAGGGGGTATCCCCCTGACCCCCCGCACCTCATCGACCTGAAAAACGCTATACGAGGTCGGGAATTCGCAGAAAAAACACGTTCCCCGCTTCCTCATTTCTCACCCTTGAAATTGACAGTCATGGCGCGAGATTGGTTCCAGAACTTTCACCGTTAGAATCCACAAAACGATTCACCCTATTTTCAACTCAGATTGATTCTGTCGAAGCTCTTGTAAGCAAGCTTTAACTTATACCAATTGAATAACCTTACTGTAGTAATCGAACACAACTAAAGCTGTCATCAGCATTGTGGGGTGGGCATCTTGCCCCCTTGATAGTCTGGGCGGGCAAGATGCCCACCCCACAGTGAATACATACTTTGCTATTACATCACTTTAGCCGTGTTGAGCCACTACGATCATGCAGCCTCATAAAAATTGGTATCAGGTCTTAAAAATAACAGGAGCATTATACAAGCGCTGATAAATCTTATAACGCTGGCAAACCTCACGATTGGTGAAAAAGAACAAAGAGACCGCTTCCCATAAAAACACCCACCCACCGATGATCAACGCATCAGCAAAGAGAAGCAGAAGTTCCCTTTCTGGCCTTGCCGGAAGCTGATTGGCAAAAGCAGAACCCAGACCCAGCAAGAGGAAACCAAGAACGATGTACCGCAGAATTTGGGTGTTGGTTTTCTTCAGCTCTTTTTTAATCAGATACAGCTTAAAAGCAAAGCTATTCTTCAGGCCATCGCGCAGTTCTGCCTCAGTTGCTGCATCCTGAATCTGAGCAGGAACAATGAAGCAGAGTTCGATTGGATCCTTGAGCGGGATTTCTTCAGAACTGCTTTCCAGGTAAAGTTCCAGGTCAGGGTCGAGCGATCGCCGCTTGAAGGGCGCTGGATCCCACTCATCAAATACATCTGAGTACTGATCCAGCGCCACCTCAATCATGGTGCAGTTGTTCAGTGGATCAACTGCATAGAACTCACGAAGCAAGACATCCTTCGCCATCGACTGTCACTATGGGGATGCACTGGCGACGGTTTTCCGAACCGCCAGCGCTGCCACCAGCAACGAGATACCGCTGAGCAGCAAACTGATGCCCACGTATAGACCGATCAGCCAGAGCGCACTGGAGGGAAAACGGTTCAGCACCATGATGCCCAGAATCAGCGTCACGATGCCATTCAGCGCCACCAGCCAGGACATGCGGTGACCAGAGCGATTTGTGAAGGCCATGATGATGGTGTAGATGCCTTCTACAATGAACAGCACCCCAAAGGCGAAGGTCATTGCCAGCACTGCGTTAACGATATTAAACAGGATATAAATCCCTGCAATAACGTAAAGAATCCCGACGATGAGATTGAGCCAGAACCCCCGCACAGGTCTGGAAACAAAGGACTGAACAATCATCACGACACCGCTGATCAGGGCGATCCAGCCGATGACCGAGGTGAAAAAAGCAGATGCAAAAGTGGGCAGGAAAATGGATGCGACGCCGAGGATGATCAGGAGAACACTCATGGCGATCACCCAACCGACAGACTTCTTAATTTCGGCTTCAGTAGGTACTTCAGTAAGCATTACAAACTCCTCTTGATAGGAGACAGATTTAGTTAGTGATCAGCTAACCACAAAACTTCGGTTTTGAGCCAAACTTCAGGATTTTCTATAGTAATTTCCAAAGATTTGTGAACTGGGCATTTTCTGATAGAGAAAGTGCAGCAT
>JBIKWV010000887.1:0-2975 GCA_044356135.1 Elainellaceae cyanobacterium | reverse complement strand
ATATTGTTACCCTGTTTCCCGATTTCTTCGACTCTCCCCTGCAATCGGGTTTGCTGGGTAAGGCGCTGAAAAACCAGATCGCAGCAGTTCATCTGACCAATCCCCGCGACTTCACAACCGACAAACACCGCAAAGTAGACGATGAACCCTATGGCGGCGGCGTGGGCATGCTGATGAAGCCCGAACCGTTGTTTGCGGCGATCGAGTCGATCCCGGTACTCCCCCGACGGGAGGTGATCCTGATGACCCCCCAGGGGCAGACGATGAACCAGCCCATGTTTCAGGAGCTGGCAGCGGGGTATGACCAACTGGTACTGGTGTGCGGTCACTATGAAGGCGTCGATGAGCGCGTACTGAGCATCATCACCAGAGAAGTCTCCCTCGGAGATTTCGTGCTGACCTGCGGTGAAATCCCGGCCCTGACGCTGCTCAACGGCGTGATTCGTTTGCGACCTGGAACCGTGGGCAAGGAGGCATCTTTGAAGGCGGAGAGCTTTGAGGATGGCCTGCTGGACTATCCCCAGTACACTCGTCCCCCTGAGTTTCGGGGTCTGCGAGTTCCCGATGTATTGCTGTCGGGAAACCATGAGGCGATCGCCCGCTGGCGCAAAGAACAGCAAATGCTGCGCACCCAGGAGCGGCGTCCCGACCTGTGGCAGGCATATCAGCAGCATCAGGATGCGAAGTGATGGTTACAGGACGATATCCTTGCCGCGTTCGGTGAACTGCACGTCCTTAATATTCCAATTGGGATTCTCCGTCAGGGTCTTGCGCAGGGCACCAAACAGGGAGAACTGTTCGCAGGCGGCAAGGGAAACAATCTGCCGCTTTGAGCCAGGAGCCATGCGCAGATCAACGGTGGCTGTGCGGGTGGCCTCATCAATGCTGACCCGATAGCCCGACATATCAAAGTCCCCGGCGTTTTGCTGGGATTTCAGGACTTCGCCAATGGCGGCTTCAAGGGGGCGATCGCTCGGCAGATCCACCAGTTCCGGCACAAATTTGACGCACTGGTCATCCGATTTGTAGACCGTCACCGTCACTTTACCGCTGCTGGGGCTGGTGGGCGTTGTCAGGTTGACGCTGGTATTGGGAGTGGCAGCCGGACTGGGTGATGGGGATGCCGTAGAAAGCGCGGCCTGGGGGGTGGTTGTCGATTCTGGAGCCGCCGACGGCGAGCTGGCGGTCGGCGTGGATGACCCACCACAGCCGCTCACAAACAGCAGACCAGAGAGTAGAACTGCCCCTGTACTGAGCTGCCATTGCCGCTTCAGCAGTACGATAAACCCATTGGACATCATTACTTTTCCTGGAGTCATACCTCGTTGCTCCTCACACTTTAGCTCACCGTACCGCTCCCCCTGCTATGGTCACCGCAAACTGGAATCGCCACCACGTCCTCTCCCTGGCTGACTTTACACCAGAGGAGTACGACACTGTTCTACAGACGGCGGTTACTTTCCAGGAAGTTCTCTCCCGTCGCAATAAAAAAGTCCCCGCCCTCCAGGGGCAGGTGGTCACCAACCTGTTTTTTGAATCCTCCACCCGCACCCGCAGTAGCTTTGAACTCGCTGCCAAACGGCTGTCTGCGGATACGCTCAATTTTGCCCCTGGTACGTCTTCCCTGACGAAAGGGGAAACGATTCTCGACACCGCCAGGACCTACCTGGCAATGGGGACGGACATGATGGTGATTCGTCACAAGGAGGCAGGGGTACCGATGGCGATCGCCCAGGAAATGGATCGCCTCAACACCCACGTCGGCGTGCTCAATGCCGGAGACGGCCAGCACGAACACCCGTCCCAGGCGCTGCTGGATTTATTTACCATCACCACCCTGCTCGATCCGCAAAATCCTCATCTGGCGCTGCTGAAGGGAAAGAAAATTGCGATCGTGGGGGATATTCTGCATTCCCGCGTTGCCCGTTCGAATATCTGGAGCCTGACGGCCAGCGGTGCCGAGGTGCATCTGGCAGGCCCACCGACGCTGCTGCCCAAACTGTTTGAGCAGTTCGTCAACGACGAGGATGCACCAGTTCAACCGCCTCTGCCCCGGAAGCTGTTCCTCCACTGGCAGCTCGACCCCGCCCTGGAGGACGCCGATTTCGTGATGACCCTGCGACTCCAGAAGGAGCGGATGACCAGCCACCTGTTGCCCAGTCTGCGGGAGTACCATCAGCAGTTTGGAATCACGGAGGAACGCCTGAAGCAGTGCAGTCCAGATGTGAAAGTCATGCACCCCGGCCCCACCAATCGTGGGGTGGAGATTAGTTCAGAGGTGATGGACGATCCTCGATATAGCCTGGTTTCTCAGCAGGTGACCAGTGGGGTCGCAGTCAGAATGGCGCTGCTCTACCTGATGGGCAGCGGTAAGTCGTGAGAAAGCTTGCAGCAAGTCTCAGGATTGCAGGGTGACGGGAGCCATGCTCCAATCGGGACGGAGTACCTTAGCCCCCCGCAGATAGGGGTGATGGATCTCCATCAGAGTGGGGGTGTTGATGTGGATCAGGAAGCGGATACAGCGCTCCAGACTACCTTCCACATACATCTGCTGCACGTCCAGCAGGGGAACATTATTCCAGCCGGGGCGAGTGCGGGCGATCGCCGCCGGGAACATGGCATCCAGGTCGCGGGTGACAGAAAAAGTGACGCTGACGATCTCTTCCGGGTCAATTCGGTTGAGGCGTTCAAGTTCGTCCAGCAGTTCGGTGACTGCATCGGCGATCGCCTCTTTCGTATTTTCGGGAACCGTTGTTGCCCCTCGAATTGCCCGGACTCGCCAACCCACCATTCCGATTCTCCCAAAGCCTCTTGTTCAATCTACCAGCCCGCGCCCCCTCCGTATCTGACCTCAGGAGATTTCTGCTGAAGCGTGACCCACACGATGCAGGTCATTATTTAGGATCGTGAACAAATTAACCTGTAATTTTTTTTTGAGAGAGGCGCGACGAAGTCGGGCCTCTATCAACATAGTT
>JBIKWV010000885.1:0-2976 GCA_044356135.1 Elainellaceae cyanobacterium | reverse complement strand
ACAGTTTCAGCAAAAACGACTCAAGTCCCTGGACGTTTCAATTCTGCTGGGATGTAGCACCATCTTATTTGGGGTTTATACGTTCTCCCATCAGTGGATTGATGAGGTTTTTGTCAATCTAGAACATCCCTACAATCTGCTGCATCATGGGCGTTTCTCCTATTCCCCAACCCGCATGGTTGATGGCACCGTTGAGTTCCTCTACCATCTGCTGTTAACGCCATTCGCCTTGACTCAAGGCACGTTAATTAAAGGTGCATTTTTTATCGGCTTTATTGTTTGCTGGTTCCATCTGTTTCTGATCTGGAAGCTCCTGGGGAAAGACCATCCGACGGTTAAATTTCTGCTGTTGCTATCGTTCTGCATCACGCTCCCTTTGATCACACTTTTTGCCTGTGGCTTCGGCAACGGTTTGATATCGCTCCTGTTAATGGCTTGTTTCTATTTACAGTTGAATGGCAAACATGAAAAAGCCCTGCTGCTGGCCACTGCCTTTCCCCTGATCCGCCCCGATGCAATTCTTTATAGCTTTGCGGTTCTCTTTGTGGAATTCCTGAGAACCCGAAGAATTAAAATTCGCTATCTACTGGGTTCTATCGGTGCCCTGATTCTCTATCTGTGTCTGGTCAGGCTATTCTATGGTCACTGGATTCCCACACCGATCTCCTTCAAGTCTTTTAAGTTATCAATGCTGCCCATTGTGGATTGGCAACTCTTTGAAGGTACAGTGGTTGGATGGCTGACAAACAATTTTCATTTAGTGTCTGTCATTGTTCTGCTGATCTCATTTCTACTCCCCCTCAGCCAAAGATTATCGACCTTCCGGCTCTATGTTCTTCCCCTGCTAATCATTTTCCTGTTCTACAATTTCACCACTTCTGCTCAGGGGAATTTTGGTGCGTTTAATGGGAGATATGCCATTGGATTTGATCTCTGGATGGCGCTATTTCCCATTCTATTGATCTGGGAATTCATTCAAAATCAGCAGGCAACTGAGGAGAATCCTCCGCTATTTCGGCTGGATGGTCTTGATCAGTTGATGATGAAGAAAACAAAAGGTATTTACACCAGCGCTCTGATCATCGGCATCTATCTGTATCTGCTATCGGGCCTTTTCTCCTCCATCTTTCCGATTCCCTGGCTGACCACACGAGTCGATTCTCTAGGGGCAGCGGGTCAGTTAGCGGATCGAGTCGTTCCTCCGAACTGGACGATCTCAACAACCGAACTCAACACGTTTGGGTTTATGACTCCGAATCGGGAGGTGATTGACCTGTGGGGCTATACCAATCCAGAAATTGCTCACTCAAAAATTTGTAACAACGTCAAGGTTCGCAACAATCCTGATTTTTTCTTGCAGGCCAAACCCGATGTTTTCTGGTTTTTTCTCATTGACAAACCGGGGGAGGATTATGAGTTTGCTCTACAAACGGGAAATATGGGCAAGATGTTTAATCAGCTTGGCAACATCTCAGAAGTGCTGCAGCAATACAGCGTCTTTTTTCTGGGTCATGAGGGCTACGGAATCACCCTGCTGATCAAGCAAACGCTTCAGGAGGAGTTTCTCCGAACGCTGGAGCAAAAGGGGTTTAAGTTAACCAGTTCACGTCCTCTAGACATGCAGCGATTCGAGAGGATGTATGACTCCCAACGACTGTTGCAATATCCCTGTGGATAGGGGGTTCTGAATTTAACGGAGGGAAGTTCAGTGCGCTGCGCTGAACTTCCCTCCCTCAAGCAGCAAAAATCAATCCTCCTACGGTATTGCTCACTTATCGGAACAAGCGCATGAGACATTTGGTAACGGGTGGTTCGGGTTTTCTGGGCAATTTGATTGCTCGACGGTTGGCCGATCGGGGTGAAACGGTGCGCATTTTGGATGTCTGGGAAGACCGGACACGTCCGCCTCATATTGAGTATGTCCAGTGCGATATTCGCGATCGCGCCGGAGTGGCGGCGGCCATGAAAGACATCGACGTGGTTCACCACAATGTAGCGCTAGTGCCCCTGACCAAATCGGGCCAGAAATTTTGGGAAGTCAATGTCGAAGGCAGCCGGATCGCCGCTGAAGAAGCGGTAAAGGCAGGCGTCCAGAGCTTCATTCACATGAGTTCCAGCGCCATCTTTGGCATCCCCAAACAGCACCCCATTACCAGCGACACACCGACGAACCCGGTGGAGATCTACGGTCGGGGCAAGCTGGCGGGAGAACTGGCGGTGCGGGAGATCTGCGATCGCGCCGGACTACCACTGATCGTGATTCGTCCCCGCACCATTCTGGGCGAAGGCCGTCTGGGCATTTTTCAGATTTTGTTTGAGTGGATTCAGGAAGGCAAAAACGTCTACACCATTGGCGATGGCAACGTCCCTTTTCAGTTCGTCCACGCCCTCGACCTGATGGATGCCTACCTGCTGGCCCTCGACCACGGCAAACCCGGCATTTACAACGTAGGCACCGATCGCTACGGCACCCTGCGTCAGGGACTGGAAACTCTGATTGCCTATGCGGGCACCACATCCCAGGTGACCAGCGTCCCCGCATGGCCGACGATTAACACGCTGCGGGTGCTCGACTGGCTGGGCCTCAGTCCCCTGGCTCCCTGGCACTACCTGACCTATCACAAGCCTTTCTGCTTCGATGTCCAACCCCTGCTGGATCTGGGCTGGAATCCCCGCTACTCCAACGATGAGATGTTTCGAGAAAGCTACGACTGGTTCCGCCAGAACTACAACCGATTGGCGGCAGAAAAAGCAGGATCGGCGCATCGTCGCCCAGTGAAAGAAAAGCTGCTGTGGGTGGTGAAGCAATTTTCGTGAGCATCTCTACACCTTCAAAAGTTCAGCAGGCGTGGTGCTATAAGCACCACGCCTGCTGAACTTCGGTTTTTGACGTAGCACTGAATGGTTGATTAGGACGGGGTGCAGGGGTAGAACCCCTGCGTGGGGGGCCTGCCCCCCCACCCCCAAGTGCGAAAC
>JBIKWV010000886.1:0-2976 GCA_044356135.1 Elainellaceae cyanobacterium | reverse complement strand
GGTTTGCGATCGCCTCCCATCTCTTCCATCCCCTGTGACAGCCCACCCTACCGTTCCCCCATCTCCCACCTGTTCATCCCTTCTTCCTGCCTCAAACTTGAAGGCCCATCCCCGTCAGACTCAGGGATTTCATTGGCACAGTCTGACCCAGATTCTGTTGGGCAGTAGCCTTACAGGGTGCCTGCTGGTGACGACGCTGACGGTAGAAACCGCCCTTGTTCTCGCTCAAACCCCTGCACCCCGAACAGCGGCAACCAGCACACCCCGTCCCACCCTGCGACTGGGTGACCAGGGGGCAGCGGTGACGGAGCTTCAGGCGATGTTGCGCTTACTGGGATTCTACAGCGGAGCAGTGAATGGAACCTTCAGCGATCGCACTCAGGCGGCAGTGACCGCCTTTCAGCGGGCGGCGGGGGTAACCGCAGATGGCGTCGTTGGCACAGCCACCTGGAATCGTCTGCTTCCCCCTGCTTCGGGAACACAGGCTGCATCATCGGCACAGCCTCCTGCGACTCGGCCCACGAATCCTCCCGCCCAACAACGGCCTCGTCCTGCGACACCTGCGCCTGCGACCCGGCCATCCCCCGCCACCGAGCGACCCACCCTGCGATTGGGTATGGAAGGCCCACCCGTCGCCCTGTTGCAGGAACGGCTCCGGGCGAAGGGGGTTTACAGCGGCAATCTGGACGGCATTTTTGGCGAACAGACAGAAGCAGCAGTGAAAGCATTCCAGGCGCGGAGTGGGTTGGAGACAGATGGCGTGGTCGGCCCCGCCACCTGGCAGGCGCTGTTCCGGTAGGAACGCGATGAAATTTCTGGGCATTGACTTTGGTTGGACTTCTCAACCCAGTGGCGTTTGCTGCCTGGTTCTGGAGGTTGAGCGGCTACACCTGCGATCGCTCGATCGACTGGACACGATTCCCGCTGTTCTGAACTGGGTGGACACCTGGGTGCCTGCATCTGAAGGGGGGGCGATCGCCGTCGATGCCCCCACGCTCATTCCCAATGAGACGGGAATGCGACTCCCCGATCGGCTGGCCCACCAGCATTTTGGCAAGTATCATGCCGGGTGCTATCCGGCCAACCGTAGCCTGCCGTTTGCTGAACGCACGCTGAAATTGGGACTGGAGTTGGAGGCGCGGGGATTTGACCATGCACCTGAGATAACCGCACGACAACCGGGACGCTATCAGATGGAGGTGTTTCCCCATCCGGCGATGATTCACCTGTTTCAGCTCGATCGGATTCTGAAATACAAAAAAGGAACGGTTGCAGAACGGCGCGGTGAACTGGTTCGCTTACGGCAGTACATCCTTTCTGTGCTACCCAACTTGACTCCGGCTCTGGTCATCGAGGAGGACGATCTCCCCCCCGTGCTGCACAAGGGAGCAGAACTGAAGGCGCTGGAGGATCGGTTAGACAGTATCATTTGCGCCTATGTGGCGGCTCACTGGTGGTACTGGGGGGCTGAGCGCAATCGGGTGCTGGGCGATCGCACCTCTGGCTACATCGTTGTCCCTCAGCCTTTTGGGGGATCGAGTGGCTGAGGCGATCGCGGTACGATCAAGGATCTCTTCGTCGCACAGGGAGTGTTCTTTGTGAACCACGATCGCTTCATCGTCCCTCCGGGCCAAAAAATTTCCCTTGCAAAGGACTACGATCCGGCCTACACCGCCGACTACAAGGATAAAACGGACGCCGCTGAGAAACTCAGGCACGACATTGAGCAACTCGCTCAGTACCAGGATGTGCTCTACGCTCAAAACACCTATGCGCTGCTGCTGATCTTTCAGGCAATGGATGCTGCGGGTAAAGACAGCACCATCAAACACGTGATGTCGGGCGTGAATCCCCAGGGATGTCAGGTTTATAGCTTTAAAGCACCTTCGGCTGAGGAGTTGGATCATGACTATCTGTGGCGATCGTTCAAGGCACTGCCGGAGCGGGGTCGCATTGGTATTTTCAACCGTTCCTACTATGAGGAGGTACTGGTCGTCAGAGTTCATCCTGAAATCCTGGAGCGACAGCAGCTTCCGACGAACGCAAAAACCGACAATATCTGGAAACATCGCTTCGAGGAGATTAATCACTTTGAGAAGTATCTGGTGAACAACGGCGTGATTGTTCTAAAATTCTTCCTCAACCTGTCGAAGGAGGAGCAAAAGAAACGCTTTCTGGCACGCATCGAACAACCGGAGAAGAACTGGAAATTTTCAGCGGCGGATGTTAAAGAGCGAGCATTTTGGAATGACTATCAACACGCATTTGAGAGTGTTTTTAATCACACCAGTACAGAATGGGCTCCCTGGTATGTGATTCCCGCCGACCACAAATGGTTTACGCGGATGGTGGTAGCAGACATCATCTGTAACTGTCTGAAATCACTCGATTTACAGTATCCAGTATTGGCTGCAGAACACCTGGAGCAGCTTCAAAAAGCACGAGAACTCCTGGAAAATGAGGAGGATTGAACTCAACGCACAGGGAGTAGGATTAAAGGGTAGGGGCAGAGCCTCTTTATCGCAACAAGCAAGAAAGCCCAGCGAAATTTTCCCTGGTTCAATCAGAGATGTGACTTATTCAGTTAGAAGTCTCGGCATTGAACCTGATAAATGTAAGCTGTGTTTTTCAGCTACAAGTATTGCTCTATCTCATGAAGAAACAGAGCAACGAGGAAAACTCTGCAAGCCCATTTTCAGGACTCAACCTCGCAGATATTCAATGCCAGACTCCGCAGAAAGATTTACAGTCGTGCCTCTCCCCTACGAGCCAAGTCAACATCAGACCTGGACTTATCTCCTAAATTGAGCTGGCCTATCTCATTCAACTTGAAAAAACAATATGAACACTCACAACGCAATCTATTGATCTGGAGTTTTAACTATTTTTCCTGTAATGCCGCGAAACGCCCTCTGCGAGGGCGTTTCGCGGCATATTTAATTTGAGCGCCATTTTTCCCGAAACCCTGACTCCGTC
>JBIKWV010000884.1:0-2977 GCA_044356135.1 Elainellaceae cyanobacterium | reverse complement strand
GTCTAAAGATATCTCTGAAACTTGCACCAGATTGCATGAAGCAACTACCCCATAGCGATCGAATACCTTCAAGGATGGCAATAGCAAATCAGAAGAACGAGCCGTAAAATAAGCTGTCAGAGCTTGCATGACCACAGGTTCAGTTTGCCAGCGTCGGATGTTGGGATTACTGCCATCCAGACCTATCAATAAATGGTCTGGAACACGGCATAACCCAGCCAACATTGAGGATAGGGTCTGGGCAGTAGACATCACCTGAAACCCCCTGGAAAGCGTAAGAGATTTCATGGGATATCCCTGGCTCATCCCGATTTCATCCCACATACTCCAGGCAAAGCAGTAACTTTGTAGTGAACTGTGACACCTTTGGTAGTGAGATAGGCCATCAATAAAACTGTTGGCAGCCGCATAAGCTCCTACAGCCACGCCGCCGAGGAAACTATTAACGGAAGAAAAGCTAATAAACAAACTCCCTGCATTCTCCCTGACCAGTTGATGCAGCGTCCATCCCCCCAATACCTTAGAACGAAGGACAGTCCACAGACTTTCTGGAGTTTCTTCTAACAGAAGTTTCTCGGAATACACACCTGCCAGATGAATTACACCATCTAAGGGCTTTTCCCATTCAGCCAGCCACTGATCAAGCGTTTGCTGCAACTTTACAGCATCACAGATATCAACCGCCTCATACCGCACCGAGCCTCCAAGCGTTTCTAGCTCCTGATAGGCTTTAATGCGTTGCGAGGTCTGATCTTCACGGCTTAAATACGATGACCAGGTAGCTCTCTCCGGCAAGGGAGTTCTACCCACTAACAAAAGTCTGGCTCGATAGGTCTTGAGAAGGTAGCGAGCAATGATGAATCCAACACCGCCTAGCCCTCCACTGATCAGATAGGTCCCTCCCACCTGGAAAGGGATTGGCTGAGCAGGTTGATGGAGTAAATCTGCCTGTTCCAGGTGTAGAACAAAACGCTGCCCCTCTCGATACGCAACTTCTGGCTCTTTAGAATCATTTTGCAATTCCTGGAGGAGGTGATCTCCATCTTGATCAGGCGATCCCCAGTTTAGATCAATATGGCGGCAATCGAGCCAGGGTAGTTCTTGAGGAATCGTCCTCAAAATGCCCAGAACAGCAGCTTTTTCATAGGCGATACAATCATCTGGAGTAATCGCGTGGGTATAGCTCGACACAAACGCTAATCGCACTCTATGAATACTTTCCTGAACTTTCGCTAGAGATTGAACCAGGAAGAGTAAGCTGTAAAGACCCAATGTTTGGGACTGCTCTAATTCTTCAGCACTCCGAACTTCTCCGGTATAACGACCATATGTCCAGAGGTGTAGAACATCCCCGATGATAATTTCATTTGCAATCAGATCTTGGAGCAACCACTGATAATGTTCGATCTTCCCAGGGCATATTTCATAATGAAAATCGTCAATCCGTGAGCATTTTTCACCCGCGACGACCTTGATGTGAAATAGCCCACGCTGAGTTAACAGGTCGCATACTCGCCGCCCCAGACCCCAGGCGTCTAAGAAAACCAAAATAGGCCGATCCAGTTCTGAAAGCCGATTCCAACGCTTCAGATTCTTTGGGCACCAGGTCTGACGATAAAACCAGTCGGGAATTGTATAACGATTGCCTGACAGTACATCAACCTGCTTGAGAATTGATTGAAACTCACCCGTCTGAAATCGTTGAACCAATTGAGGGCGCTGAATTTTACCAATGTCAGTCTTGGGGATCACAGATTGATCAACAGGGATCAGATAATCCGGGTTAATTTCCAGATTTTGAACAACGTGGGTACGAATTTTGGCCAAAAGCTTAGCTAAAGCCTCAGGACAAGAAATATGAGAATTGAAGAATAGAGCCAATTTGTCAGTGTTACTGTCATCTGCCCGAACTGCACAGGCTGCTGTATAGGAACGTTCTACGCCCAGAACTTCCTCCACAATGGCTTCTATTTCATTGCAGTAGTGGTTCACCCCATTAACAATAATAATGTCCTTATGTCGTCCGGTAATTGTTAAGCACCCTGATTGAATCAATCCTAAGTCCCCGGTATTAAACCATCCATCTTCAGTGAATGCGTCCTCATTCGCTTTAGCATTCTCATAGTAGCCCGATGTAACCGATGCCCCTTTTACCTGCAATCGACCAATGGTCTCTTCCTCGACGACCTGGTTATTCTCATCCACAATGCGTATGGCAAATCCATGAATCGGAGATCCCACTTCTACAAACTTTTGCTCATCTTTATCAGAGTTTAGAGAAAAGCTGTGCGAAAAGACAACCCCAGAGCAGGTCTCAGACATTCCCCAGGCGGGATGCATCGCGGTGGGAGGAAGTTGATATGGTTGCAATAACTGTAAAAACCGTCTGGCCGTTTTACCAACGATCGCTTCACCGCCATTCAGAATAAATCGCATTGACGATAAATCCCATGGGGGTGTTGACTGAGGAGTGAGCCGTTCCAACTCATCATTAACTAACCCGTAGGCAAAATTAGGTGCCCAGGTAATGGTCGCTCGATAATCAGAGATCCAATCCAACCATTTTGTCGGTGCCTGCAAAATGAGTTCTGTCGGAACGTGGATTTGTTGACAACCCAAAAATACATCCCGGACATGGAACATAATAATTGCCCCCACATGAACCAGGGACAACCAGTTCAAAGAGACATCTGCCTGAGTGAAACCATTTGTTAAGGTGGTACCCGCACATCGGGCAATCAAACTGCGATGGTTCTGCATCACCGCTTTCGGAGTCCCCGTACTTCCAGAGGTCAACAGTAAAATGGCTAAATCTTCGGGTTGACTTCTGTACCAGTTCAATGCGGGCTGGCAGTGGCGTAACTGATCAATCGTCGCCACTTGAAAAGTTTCTAAATGCAGGGCTTGGGCCAAATTGCTCAGTTCCGGAGCTAAGCAAGGACTTGTCAATACCAGAGGCTTGCCTAACATTCGCCAA
>JBIKWV010000064.1:0-10649 GCA_044356135.1 Elainellaceae cyanobacterium | reverse complement strand
ACTGGGGGTTTACTGGGATTTTATTTTATGGCAAGCCCCTAAGGTCAGCCTGGAACATCCCAAGAGGGATTCTGCCCGCTCAGCGGGCAGAATCCCTCTTGGGGCTTTAATTCGTCGTATCCTCAAACTTATATCCAACTCCAATCACGGTTTTGACAAAGGTGGGATTAGCCGGGTCAGGCTCAATCTTCTTGCGCAGTCGCGCCACATGGGTATCCACCACCCGCTCATCCCCGAAGAAATCGCTACCCCAGAGCTTCTCGATCAACTGGGTGCGGTTCCAGACGCGACCGGGATAGCTGAGAAAGGTGGTCAGCAGGTCAAACTCCAGCGTCGTCAGGTCGAGCTGTTCGGGTAGATTCTCCTCCAGGGTACGGTGGGCGATGCGCTGATCAATATCAATTGTGAAGTGCTGTGTTTGGTAGATGCGGCTCTGCCCGCCCTGGCGCAGAGTGCGACGCAACAGAGCGCGGACACGAGCCACCAGTTCACGGGGGCTGAAGGGCTTCACCATATAATCATCTGCCCCGGTAGAAAGGCCGATGATGCGATCGATCTCCTCCCCCTTGGCCGTCAGCATCAGGATGTAGGGGTCTTTGTTTCCGGGTTTCTGCCGAATCCGAGCGCAGACCTCCAGGCCGTCCAACTCAGGAATCATCAGATCGAGAATGATCAGATCAGGCTGAAGTTCTTGAAAAAGCTGAATTGCCGTCAGTCCATCCCGACAGGTGCGACAGGTAAACCCCTCTTTCTCCAGGTAGATCTGGATGAGTTGGGCGATCTCCGCTTCGTCCTCAACAATCAAAATATCCATGAATTCGGGGTTGACAGGTGTTTGCGGTTATGAGGCAACTTTAAAGTTCCGTATAAGCCGATGTAAAACAGTGGTCATCTGTCCCTCTTTTGGGATAGCGTCATAACCAGATTAGCGGCTTGAAGTAAGGAGCCGATCCAGTATGACCGCACTGCACCGGGGCGAATTTCAACAGCTCGAAACTGAGATCCAGCAACAGCTTGTCCTTAACATACCAGACGCCCAGGAGATTGAGGTACGCTGCGGCCTCTGGCAGGGCAAGCTGGTGGTATTGGGGCAGCACAGTCCGGACTACGCGCCCAAAATCAAACCCACCCTCGCCCTGATTATGAAACTGGTGCAGCGGGCGTGGGACAGTGGCGCGATCGACCAGAGCCTGACTCCTCTCCCGGTTCAACTGGCGCTGCGTATCGAAGGGCGAGAAAGACCCTACGCTGCCCATCGCTTTATCCTGCGATCGCCCTTCCCGGCTCCATCCACCCAACCACAGACTGCTGTCGAATCCCAGCCAGTCCCAGCCAGCAGGATCACCGAAAAACCGCAGACATTGGTTGTCCCACAGACATCTGTAGAATCCTCTGTGCCTGCCACTCCCCCGGTGGTTCAACCTCCGACGACTGCACCGCAAAGCTTCACCGCACCTCAAGCTCCCGCAGAGGTCTCATCCCCTGTGGAAGTCCCAGGCATTGTAGAGCCTGCGACTGAAGCCGCAAACCCTTTAGCCGGAGAGCCGCAGACCCTGGGAGAATCTCAAATTCCGGTTGCAGCTCAAGAAGAGTCAGAACTGCAACCGGAAAGCTTCCAGCCTGCCGAGGAGACGACTATTTCTGCCCCAACCGCGCCTCCGGCTCTGGCGCTGGTTCGAGACACAGGCAATGCCACTGACTCAGATGAAGATGACCTGGATGAAGATGACCTGGATGAAGATGTTCTGCCGGAGCCGCTGCCATCCTCGTCCGATCGCACCTGGATCACCCTGCTGCAACCCCGTCGAGTGCTCACTGCTGCCGCTGTTTTGCTGACGCTGGGGGGAGCCACCTACGCCCTCACCCGTCCCTGTGTCATTGGCGGCTGTGCTCCCCTGGAAACGGCAGACCGCCTGGGTCAGGAAGCGATGCAAACGGTTCAGAAACCGCGATCGCCCCAGGAGGTCAACGAAGCCTTCGACAAGCTCACCGAAGCCAATTATTTGCTGGGCCAGATCCCGCCCTGGTCGCGCTTCCACGAGACTGCTCAGCAACAGATTGGCCGTTACGAATCCCAGGCCAATGTGCTCGAAAAAGTTGTGGTGGCCCAGAAACAGGCGATCGCCGCTTCCCTCAAGAGCCAGAAGCCACCCCATCCCCTGCCGCTGTGGCGGGAGGTGCAGTTGATGTGGCGGGGGGCGATCGCCTCCCTCCAGGAAGTACCCAAGACCAGCCCGGTGCGCCCCCTGGCCGAAACCAAAATTAAGGAATATCAGGCCAACCTGGAAACGGTGAACAAATACATTGTTGCCGAGCAACAGGCCCAGCAGCGGATCAATGCTGCCCGTACTGCCGCCAGCGCCGCTGAGACTCGTGCCAGCACCGCCGCCTCTGTGCAGGAATGGCAGAATGCTCAGGCCACCTGGCAGGTCGCCGTCAGCCAGCTCCAGCAGGTTTCTCGCAATACGATGGCCTATGCCGAAGTGCAGCAGCTCCTCGCCCTGTACCAGCCTCAATTGGCCAGCGTGGGCGATCGCCTGAAGCAGGAAACCGTTGCCTCTGCCACCCTTTCTGAGGCTCTGAAGATTGCTACTGAAGCTCAGCAACTGGAGCGTAACAACCAGTGGCAGAGGGCTGTTACCCAGTGGCAGGCGGCGTTAGGCAGAGTCCAGCAGGTTCCCAATGGCACCTCCTATTTCTCCCAGGCACAGCCGCTCATCGCCTCCTATCGCGCTGCTCTGACCAACGCCCAATCCCGACTGCAAACCAACGTTGGTATGCAGTCGGCCCAGTCGAACCTGGAGCAAACCTGTTCCGGCACCCCCAGAGCCTGCACCCTGACCCGTGATGGCGATATTCTCCAGGTGCGGATTACTGCCGCGTATCAGCAAGCCGCCCAGCAAACGATGCCCGGTGCCCCCGCCTCCGGCAATGCTGCATCTGGAGCCGCTGTCGCCTACCTCAATCCTCTGCTGCGGGCGGTGGCCAGCGTTGGCGAATCTGCCAATCTCCCGATCGAGCTTTACAATGCCGATGGTTCTCTGTTTGGCACCTACGAACCCGAACTCGATGGCTATGTCCCCGTGCGGGCGAAGGCCGTTGCCCTGGGAGGCAACAACAGGCGGCCTACCAACTGACAACATTGAAAAATCTTAAGTTCTACGGGTTGTTACAATTAAGATTGCCGTAGATTTCCGCACCTTCATATCTTTTCATCACATGCAGCCGACCGATCCCAGCAAGTTTACAGAAAAGGCATGGGAAGCGATTGTCAAATCCCAGGATGTCGCCCGTACTTACAAGCAGCAAAACTTAGAGGTCGAACATGTGGCGATCGCCCTCCTCGACCTGGAAGGTGCGGCCAACACCATTCTTGAAAAGGCAGGCATGGACTCGAATCGACTGCGGCAGCAGCTCGACTCCTTCGCCATGCGGCAGCCCAAGGTCACCTCGGTAGACCTGAACCAGCTTTTCCTGGGGCGTGGCCTGGATCTATTTCTGGACAAGGCGGAGTCGGCCCGCAAGAATATGCAGGACGAGTTCATCTCGGTGGAACACCTGCTGCTGTCGCTGGCCGATGAGGAGCGCGTGGGTCGTCGCCTGTTTCGCGCCGCAAACGTTGAACCCAAGCAGCTTGAAACGGCGATTAAGGCGGTGCGCGGCAGTCAGCGCGTCACCTCACAAAACCCCGAATCCCAGTACGCCGCTCTGGAAAAATATGGCCGCGACCTGACCGAATTCGCCCGTCAGGGACGCCTTGACCCGGTGATTGGCCGCGATGAAGAAATTCGTCGGGTGATTCAGGTGCTGTCGCGCCGCAGTAAGAATAACCCGGTGCTGATCGGAGAACCGGGCGTGGGTAAGACGGCGATCGCCGAAGGTCTGGCCCAGCGCATCCTCAACGGAGATGTCCCTGAATCCCTGAAAGACCGTCGCCTGATCAGCCTCGACATGGGTTCGTTGATCGCGGGAGCCAAGTACCGGGGGGAATTTGAAGAGCGACTGCGGGCGGTGTTAAAGGAAGTCACCCATTCTGACGGTCAAATCGTTCTGTTCATCGATGAGTTGCACACCGTTGTCGGTGCAGGCTCCTCGTCCGGCACAACGGATGCCAGCAACCTGCTGAAACCCATGCTGGCGCGGGGGGAACTGCGCTGTATCGGTGCCACGACTCTGGATGAGTACCGCAAGCACATCGAAAAAGACGCTGCCCTGGAGCGCCGCTTCCAGCAGGTCTACGTGGGACAGCCCTCGGTTGAGGATACGATTTCGATTCTGCGCGGTCTGAAGGATCGCTATGAGCGCCACCATAACGTGACGATCACCGACTCGGCCCTGGTGGGCGCGGCCATGCTGTCCGATCGGTACATCAGCGATCGCTTCCTGCCCGATAAGGCGATCGACCTGGTGGACGAAGCCGCTGCCAAGATCAAGATGGAGATCACCTCAAAGCCGACGGATCTGGAGGCGATCGAGCGCCGCATCCGACAGCTTGAGATGGAGGAACTCTCCCTTAAGAGCGAAGGCTCCCGCATGGGTATAACCAGCACGGCATTTCGTCCCTCAAAGGAAAAACTGGAGCGAATTCAGGAGGAGATCGCCCAGCTCAAGCCTGAGCAGCAGAAACTTTTGACCCAGTGGAACTCCGAGAAGGAAATCATCAACTCGATCAAAGCCCTGCGTGAGGAGGAAGGTCAGCTGCAGCGGCAGATCGAGAAAGCGGAGCGGGACTACGACCTGAACACTGCCGCCCAGTTGAAGTATGGCCGCTTAGAAGCGGTTCACCGGGAACTGGAGGAGAAAGAAGCCAGCCTCACCGACCTGCAAAACCAGGCCGGAAAAGTGCTGCTGCGCCAGGAGGTGACGGACGAGGACATCGCCGAAATTGTCGCCAAGTGGACGGGCATCCCCGTGAATCGTTTGCTGGAAACCGAGCGGCAAAAACTGCTCAACCTGGAAGCCTTCCTGCACGAGCGGGTGATCGGTCAGCACGAGGCCGTCTCTGCGGTGGCCGCCGCGATTCGTCGCGCCCGTGCCGGAATGAAAGACCCCGGACGCCCCATTGGTTCCTTTATGTTCCTTGGTCCCACAGGGGTGGGTAAGACCGAACTGGCGCGCGCCCTGGCGGAGTGCATGTTTGACTCCGAAGATGCGCTGGTACGAATTGATATGTCGGAGTACATGGAGAAGCACTCCGTTTCTCGACTCGTTGGGGCACCTCCCGGCTATGTGGGCTATGAAGAGGGCGGGCAACTGACGGAAGCCGTGCGTCGTCGCCCCTACTCTGTCGTGCTGCTGGACGAGGTGGAGAAAGCCCACCCTGATGTGTTTAACATTCTGCTGCAAGTGCTGGATGACGGACGAATCACCGACTCCCAAGGACGCACGGTGGATTTTTGTAACACGATTGTGGTGATGACCAGTAACATCGGTAGCGAACACATTCTGGACGTGGCAGGAGATGACTCAAAGTACGAGGAGATGAGAAAACGGGTGATGGGAGCGCTACAGAAGCAATTTCGTCCCGAATTTCTCAACCGCGTCGATGACATCATCCTGTTCCATGCGCTGTCGCTGAAGGAACTGCGGAAGATTGTGGGCATCCAACTGCGTCGTGTTCATCGTCTGCTGGCGGATCAGAAGATTACCCTGGAACTTACCACCGCCGCCCAGAACCACATCGCTGATGCGGGCTACGATCCGGTTTACGGTGCTCGTCCCCTGAAGCGGGCCATCCAGAAAGAAATCGAGAACCCCCTGGCCACCAAGATTCTCGAAAATGCTTTCCTGGAGGGTGACACCATTCTGGTGGATGTCAACGACCATAAGCTGACCTTCAACAAAAAGACTCCTGCTGTCGCCCCGCAGACTGCTCCGGTCGCTCAAGCGGTTGCTGCTGAGTCTTAGGCCGATCGCTCCTCATCAAAAGGCGATTTCTCAGCATTAATGCTCTTGCTTCTCCTGGAAGATCCCCGACCTCTTTGAGAAGCCGGGGATTTGTTGGGCGACAATCCGTGGGAAAAAATCTAACGTCACAAATCAGCGGCGGCAGTTAAACTTTAGCTCAGCATCAGTGACTTTCGTTCGCCCACTGCAGTTGAATTTATGGGGGGACGGTTTTATTTATCGGCTGCATACAAAAGATCTCCATGTTCCATCACATACCTCAACGGAATTTTAGGATTGTTGATATCTTTTCCACCTCTGCTATGCCAGGTCGTTTCCCATTGGCTGTAGAAGAACTCAAGATCAGTTGGCGTAAGCTTATATATCGCAATGAGATTTATGCCTCTATAAACGGCAAAAACCCAGTCTACTTGTCTATATTTATGAATAATTCTTGGATTGATATGGTGATGGGTCGAGAAGCTTTTAGTCAGCTCTATATTTACCGATTTTAATTCATACTCGTTACCCTCTTCGTCTATTGCATCATTTCCCTCTCTACCAGGTAGGATAGTCAAGCCAGTTACAAGCAGCACTTGCAGAATCTTACCTCCGTTGTCCTGGAAGATGTCATTGATGCCGTGTCTGTTTGCAAGCTCTTGATACCTTTGAATATAGGGAAACAGCTCATCAAGAACTGCTTTGTCTGGATGGGGTATCATTCTGGTTCATCCCTTAGAAGTTCAACAATGTCAACTCCTAAGGCTCTAGCGAGACGTTCCATGTTATCGATTGACACATTCCGCTCACATCGCTCAATAGAACCTACGTATGTACGATGCAAGCCTGCCAGATCAGCAAGGGTTTCTTGCGACAGACCTCTTACCTGACGAAGTTGCCGCAACCTCTTAGCAAAAACTTTTCTAGCGCCAGACGACACAGACTTGGAGATTGACATAATCTCCATCATTGAGATAATGATGACAATAGGTCTACAGACTATAAGTAGCGTCTTGGAGTGGCTCTGCCTTACAACTAATGAACTTTCCTATAGATATTGAAATTTTCAAATGTGCGCCAGTGTACTTAACAGATATGGGTGCGGCGTTTTGTGGTGATTCGCTAGAGCTACTTAGTAGATTGCCTGATGAAAGCGTTAATCTGGTTGTGACAAGCCCTCCATTTGCTCTTCAACGAAAAAAGGAGTATGGAAACAAAGACCAGGATGAATATATTGAGTGGCTCACAAAATTTGCCATGTTGGTTTATCAGAAGTTGAAATATGATGGAAGTTTTGTCCTTGATCTAGGTGGTGCTTATGAGAAGGGCAAACCTGTAAGGAGTCTTTATAATTTCAGAATTCCAATTCATTTCTGCGATGAAATCGGCTTCTTCTTGGCAGAAGACTTTTACTGGTTTAATCCTTCAAAGTTGCCTAGCCCTATTGAGTGGGTTAACAAAAAGAAAATTAGAGCAAAAGATTCTGTAAACACAGTTTGGTGGTTCAGTAAGTCTGAGTTTCCTAAATCTGATGTAACTAAAGTTTTAACTGAATACAGTTCTAGAATGAAAAAACTGTTGGAAGACCCAGAAAAATTTTACGATCCTAAAAAACGTCCATCTGGTCATGATATTAGCAAGGCTTTTGGGAAGGATAATGGAGGAGCAATTCCTTCAAACCTACTTCAAATACCTAATTCCGACTCTAATAGCCAATATCTTAGAGGATGCAAAGCTTTAGATTTGAAAGCTCATCCTGCCCGTTTTCCTGGTAAATTACCAGAGTTTTTCATTCGTTTCTTAACAGAACCTGGGGATCTGATCGTTGATATTTTTGCTGGATCTAATACAACTGGCTTTGTAGCTGAACAAGAAAATCGTCATTGGTTAGCATTTGAACAAGAACTGCAATATCTTGCGACTTCATCTTTCAGATTTATGGCCGAGGATATTGATGAAGACTGCATGAGATTCTTATATGAAGAAATCACTTCAGGTGAAGTGGTTGAGATTGTGCCGAACTCAAAACAATTAAGACTCTTTGAAAAAGCAAGTCGCTACCAGGCGTAGCGAAGAAACTTGCAGCACTCACCATCTAACTAATTGTTCTCCCCCAGATCGATCGCATACTGCTTCAGCTCCTCCAGCGGCACATACTGCAACATCGCCTCATGAGTGGCATGGAGCACAATTGGCGGAGCCACCCCCGCATCATAGGCTTCCTTCCAGCGGGAGGCACAGAGACACCAGCGATCGCCCCCCTTCAGCCCCGGAAACTGAAACTGAGGCCGAGGTGTGCTCAGGTCATTGCCTCTGGATCGCGTAAAGGCTAAAAATTCCTCCGTCACCTGGGCACAAACCACATGGGTTCCCACGTCCATTGGCCCTGTTTCGCAGCGCCCGTCCCGATAGAATCCGGTCACCGGAGCCACACAGCAGATGCGAAGATCGCCACCCAAAACATTTTTAGCTTTACTCATGGGGAATCCCGTCTGTCACATTTGATTGCATCACAGTGAACCACCATTCCAGCAAAACTGCTCGACACTGTAGACAGTTGAGCACCTGAAGTAGCTGCTTTATACCGTCAAGTGTTGCAGGGTATGTACTCAATGCCAACTCATCTGGTGCATCTCCAGAGTTTTCAAGCTGCGCGACAAAACCGTAGAGTCTCTGGTTTGAGAACGAGCTATTCACCGCCCAACCCTGATGATTCAGAGGGTGCAGTTGCGTAATGGCGCTCGCGTCGATTCCCAGTTCACGCTTGAGAGTAGCGATCGCCCCCTCCTCTGGACTCTGCCCCGTTGCCACGCGCCCTCCTGGAAAATCCAGCGTTACCTGACCTACCCCTGGACGATAGCTGGGGGCAGGTAACAGCAGGCGATCGCCCATTATCGGCAGCACAATTACCGAGTCTGCTTTTTCAATGCGCCAGTACTCCAGAATCTGGCCGCGATCATTCTGCAGGTGTTCGCCGATCAGGGTCAGCCAGCGAGAGTGTAGTTCCAGGAAGCGATCGCGCACCTGCCAGTGGGTTTCCGGTAAATCGGCCAGCATCAAGTCCTTTTTCCATGTGTAAGCAGGTAGGCGCAATTAAGCTTGAAACCCCAAAAGCTGTTCCGCCCGCGCAGCGGGCGGAACAGCTTTTGGGGTTTCGACTTTTTCCACGCCCACTTACTTAATTCAGTCAACGACCGTTTGCCTCCTACCCCAGATACGCTTTGCGAATCTGCTCATCAGTGAGCAAATCCGCTGCATTCCCTGATAATGTCAACCTACCCGCCTCCAGCACGTAAACGCGATCGGCAGTTTGCAGCGCCAGATTCGCGTTTTGTTCCACCAGCAGAATCGTGACTCCAGTTTCGTGGAGCTGGCGAATCACTGAAAAAATTTCCTTAACGATCTGGGGTGCTAACCCCAGGCTGGGTTCATCCAGCAGCAGCAGTCGGGGACGGCTCATCACGGCGCGGGCGATCGCCAGCATCTGCTGTTCGCCACCGCTCAGGGTTCCGGCCAACTGATTGCGGCGTTCTCGTAAGCGGGGGAAGATTTGAAACTGTCGCTCCAGGTCGGTCTGAATACCTTTGGTGTCAGAGCGGGTATAGGCCCCCAGTTGCAGATTTGCCAGGACGGTCTGCCGCGCCAACACCCGACGACCCTCCGGGCTGTGGGCCACTCCCAGTTTGACCATCTGGTCGGGAGGGCGCTGGGTGATGTCCTGCCCTTGATAAAAGATTTTGCCGCTGACGGAATTGACCAGTCGAGAGATCGCCCTCAGCGTTGTACTTTTGCCTGCGCCGTTGGCACCGATCAGCGTCACAATTTCACCTTCGTTGATTTCCAGGTCAATCTCCTGAAGCGCCTGAATTGCGCCGTAATTGACCGATAGATGCTGGATTTCAAGCAGAGGTCTGGGCATTGGGGGGCGATCGCTAGTCCGAAGGAAGATTGTTGCTCTGCGCCTGACCCTTAGGCTGAACGCCATTGAAATAGGCATTGAAAACTTGCAGGGCGATGGGGGCTGCGGCCTTACCACCCCCACCCTCAGGAGAATTTTCTACAAAGGCAACGACTGCGATTTCGGGATTGTTGAACGGGGCATAGCCACCAAACCAAGCGTGGGATCGACGGGGGGGATCTTCTGCGGTTCCGGTTTTTCCGGCAATGGCGGGCAGGTTGGAAACATTGAGCACCGCTCCCGTGCCGTTGGTGACGACCTGCCGCAGCCCTTCCCGCAACACCTGCAGGGTACCGTCACTAAGGTTAAGCGGCTCTCGCCAGTTCTTCGCCTCCGCTTCATCTTTCAACAGGTGAGGCTTGACGCGGTAGCCGCTATTTGCGATCGCCGAAAACATCACGGCGACCTGAAGCGGTGTTGCCTGCATCGACCCCTGCCCAATTGACATATTGATCGTGTCGCCGATATACCAGCCTTCGTTTAAGACTTTCTGCTTCCATGCCTCATCTGGCACCAGCCCCGATGCTTCCTCGCCGCCCAGTTCGATCCCGGTATATTGGCCAAACCCGAATCGTCTGGCCCACTGGATCAGATTTTTTGAACCTGCGCCCCGACCCACCTGTCCGAAGAAGGTGTTGCTGCTCATGGCCATTGCCCCGGTGAAGCTGAGGGGGCCAAATCCTGCCTTGTTCCAATCCCAGAACTGAATGCCACCGAATTCCAGGTAAGGATAAGTGGGCAGCACATCGTAGGGGGAGAAGGCTCCTGACTCAATGCCCGCAGTAGCTGTCACCACCTTAAAGGT
>JBIKWV010000883.1:0-2981 GCA_044356135.1 Elainellaceae cyanobacterium | reverse complement strand
CAATTGCAGCCGCCTTTTTGTGATTAAACGCAATGGGCAGCTTTGTCCTACAGCGCTTTGCGTTTTAAGCATTTGATAAGACAGATGATTTTTGTGGGGCGGTCAAGATGCCCACCCCACAGGAGGTAGACCAAAGCCGCACATCGGATAGATTTAGCGTGGGATGAGACAAATCGCCAACAGGCGACGTATTCTAAGGATCTTGTATTGAATTGAGTGAGGCGATCGCCCCACTTCCAACCCTCGAATCTCCATCTATGCTGCCATTTATCCGCTCAGACCTGGCCCAACTGGTTTCCTATACTCCTCACCCCGGCGGCGACGCGGGCAGTCCTGCTGAGGGAATTGCCCCGCTCATCGATCGTCTGGACACCAACGAAAGCCCGTTTGACCTGCCGGAAGACCTGAAGCAAAAGCTGGGCTGGAGTATCCAGAAGGCGCTGGAGTCCAACCGTTACCCCGATGGTGGACATGCGGCTCTGAAGGGGGCGATCGCCCAGTACGCCACCGAGTCTGCATCTCTCCCAGAGGCGATCGCCCCCGATCAGATCTCCATCAGCAGCGGCTCGGATGAGCTGATTCGCTCCCTGCTGATTGCCACCTGCCTGGGAGGCGAAGGCGCGATTCTGGTGGCCGATCCTACCTTTTCCATGTACGCCATTACCGCCCGGACGCTGGGGGTGTCTGTCGTCTCCGTGGGCCGCTCTGAAGCGACCTTTGAAACTGACTTGCTGGCCGCCCAAACTGCTCTGGAAGCCCCGACCAGCCCACCGATTCGTGCTGTCTTTGTCGTCCACCCCAACTCCCCCACGGGAAATCCCCTCACCGCTGCTGAGATTGACTGGCTGCGCCAGTTGCCTCATCAGGTTCTGGCGGTGATCGACGAAGCCTACTTTGAATTCAGCGGCAAAACCCTGCTGACCGAACTGCCCCAGCACCCCAACTGGGTGATTCTGCGCACCTTTTCCAAAGCCTTTCGTCTGGCGGCTCACCGTGTCGGCTATGCGATCGCCCACCCTGAACTCGCCGCCACCCTGGAAAAAATTCGCCTGCCCTATAATCTTCCCACCGTCTCCCAGACCGCCGCTGCCCTGACGCTGGCCCATCGGCAAGAACTGCTGACGGCGATTCCCACGATTCTCAAGGAGCGCGATCGCCTGCTAACCGCGTGCTCCCAACTCCCGGCATGGCAAATCTGGCCCAGTGCTGCCAATTTCCTGTTTATGCGCCTCAAATCTGGCTCCGACGCTGACCTGGAGCGGTGCTTCGAAGCCCTCCGTCGTCAGGGCACGCTAGTGCGCCAGACCTGTGGCGGTCTGCGGGTTACGGTGGGCACCCCAGAAGAAAATGAGCGAACGCTAGCGCGTCTGACTCAGATGTCTGTGTAACGCTAAGGATCGTGAACAAATTAACCTGTGATTGTTTTTGAGAGAGGCGCGGCGAAGCAGCACCTCTCTCAAAAACAATTTGGTTTTATTTAATTCGCAATCCTACGTCTCTGAAGCATCATCAGAGACGTCTGGAGGGGGTAATTCCTCAGAGATAATCGGCTCAGGAAGCGGTACGGGTAGCGCCGGAAGTGCTGCCGTCTGGGGACTGGTGTCCCAGTGGTCGAGAACGTCTTTGACCAGGGCTTCCTCGAACCAGGTTTTCGCTACCACCGTCAGGGGGAGGGCCAGCAGCAGCCCCAGGAAGCCAAAAAAGCTGGCAAAGATAATCTGGGCAGACAGTGTAAATGCGGGGAGCAGCGAGATCTGTTTCTCCATTACGGTTGGCGTCAGCAGGTAGCTCTCCAACTGTTGAATCACCAGATAGAGAATGAGAACGGCGATCGCCTTCCATGCCGTGTCTTGAATCGCCACCATCAATGGAAATATCACGCTCAGGGTTGGCCCCAGATTGGGAATCAGATTGAGCAGTCCGGCCAGCAGGGCATTAGCCAGAACAAAGTCTACCTGGAGCACCCACAGACCGACCGCACTCATGAGTGCAACTGAGGAGGAACTGATCACCACGCCCGCCATCCAGTTGCCCAGCGCTACCTCACATTTATTCAAAATCTCATCGGCACGGCGGCGGTAGAAAGAGGGGAACAGCCGCAGCAGAATCTTGCGATAGCCCTGGGGATTGGCGACCAGCATCAGCGTCAGCACCGTCACCAGAAATATTTCCAGCAGGACACTCAGGGAGTTGGAGAAAATCGCGAAGAAGTTGCGGAGGACGTTTTCGGCGAGGGGCTGGAGCTGTTGAGCCAGTTCAGCCGGACGGGGCAGTTCAATCGCGGGAAACCAGGGGAGCCAGCGATCGATCCAGGCTTCGACCCAGCTAAAGACCAGGGCAAAGGTGGGCGGAAACAAACCGATCAGACGCGCAAACTGGCCAATGAACGGCGGCACAATCAAACTGATGAAGAGCACCGACACCAGTACAGCAATTCCCACCGACAGCAGCACCGACAGGCTACGGCTGATGCCCGCCTTTTGCAGTCGCTTTGCCAGACTGTTGAGGGCGATCGCCAGCACAATGGCCGCGAACAGCAGCAGCAGCAGTTGACGGATCTGCCACAGGATGACGAGCGAGACGATGAGACCCAGGAGTCCCAACCATTGACCCAGATTCACGATAAGGAGGGGCTGAAAGTACACGAGGTGATTCCTGCCCATTCTAGTCGGCATTTTGAGCGAAGTCAGGAGTCCCCGTCCAGTATTAGAAGATGTTTGAAAAGTTAGGATCCGTCGCGTTTACAGCGCTTTGCACTGAGATATAGCGGTTTTCATTCGCATGAGCTAGGTGGGTGGGTGGGCTTCGCCCCCTTGAGGGGGCCCCCCCGACCCCCTCAAGGGGGACACACCCCTGCACCCCGTACCTCACCCGATCGAGAAGTGCAATAGAACCAAAGTTTTTGTTGAGAGCCGTGCGAGAGCGTTTCACGGCATGGTAGAAAAAATAGTCAAAACTCCAGTTAAGGGACTTCCCGGTAA
>JBIKWV010000882.1:0-2982 GCA_044356135.1 Elainellaceae cyanobacterium | reverse complement strand
TTTAAGTAAGGTGCAAGATCTCAGTTTATTTACAACTCCTAAGAATTGCTTTGCCCCTGACATCAACGCCGCCACTGCCAGGGCATGACCGGATTCTGCTGTTGCCAGAATCCTCGTCGAGCCGCCTGTGCCTGCCGTTCTGCCTGGAGGTACTGGTTCTGGGTTGGTCTGCATCCGCTGAGAAACTGACGATACACAACTGCCTGCCCTTCATGAACCAGTTGAAGATTGAGGGAACTGCCCCTGAAGTACACTTCGCCCACAGTGCGACCGTAACGATCAACGGAAATACGCCGCAGTTGAATGCGCTGCCCCTGTGGCAGGAGTTGCCTGAGCCGAGTTGCCGATTCCCGCCCACCGGGCTGATTGGCCTCGGGTGCATCAATACAGCCTAACCGCACTGTGAAGCGGCGGGCGGCTCCGCCGTTACCGCAAGGGTCGCCCTCGCTGACCCGCAGTGTATCGCCATCCCCAACACTGACTACCGTCAGGTTTGACAGGACGCTGGCAGGGGGTGTCGCAGGGGAAATGGGAGTTACAGGCGGGGTAACAGGTCTGGTTGGAGCGCTATCCCCTTGACGGGGCAGGGATTCACATGCCACGCCATCGCTATCCCCATCCAGATAACGGGCATTGTTTTGCTGCATATATGCCTGCGCTGCTTCCTGGCTGGGAAAATCTGCACATCGAGCGCGGGCATCGGCTGGAGCGATTGGCAGACCGATGATGGAACTGATGCTGGAGAGCAGAATGACTCCGGTAACGAAAAACGAACGTTTCATAGGTACTGAGGCAACGAAGTTGGGGGTTTCTGGAATGGATGCTGATGTAGAAGGATGGCGCGATCGCAGCTTTTCTACATCCCTGTCCTCAAACAGCAGGAAACAGACCTCTGCGACAGGACAATTCAGCAAAGATTTACAGCGCTTTGCAAGCGCGTGAGGGGCAAAGGTTTTGTTGAGAGCCGCGCAAAGCGCGACTCTCAACAAAACCTTTGGTTCTATCTCAGCGCAGAGCGCTGTATCCAGAATTAATCGGCATCAGAATTGAGTGAAAATCTATGCAGGATCTTCACTCAATACAAGACCGATGGCTTGATTGAATGATTCCCAAATCGCTTCCTCGAACTCATATCGGTTCTCAATATACCAATCAACCCTCGGCGGGCGGTGGGCATGGGCACTGTTGGGCAACACCAGATTATATTTCCAGGATTTCTTGGGCTGCACGCAAACCAGATAAATATGCACCATGAGCAGTCCCGAAATAGTCCTCATTAGATGCTTCGCCCGCGAAAAACACGGACTTTCCGAGTGGTGCAGCAAGCTCTTGGCGCATCTTTGGCACTGCACCAACAGGATTATATGAATATGAACCCAACGAAAACGGATCGCTTGCCCACCGGGTAATTTGATAGTCAATAGGTTCGGGGATACCGACTCCATAGATCGTCCTTAAGGTTTGCATGGCACTCGCAACGATCTGTTCATCCGACCATGCTTCAAGCGCTCTCCCCCGATCGGCAGCATTAAATCCTAGCAGGATGGGTATATTAGCCACTCGATTCAAGCTCACCCACTCTGTCCACTCACCATGACTTGCCGGAATATACTCTAACCAATCAACATCAGCGGGCCAAAAAGCATCAGGAAATCGAAGATAGCATTTGTTCAGGACACCCATACCCAGTTTGGCGATCGCAGTCTGTTTGTTCTGGGGTAATTCGGGGGTGAAGCGCACCTTTCCAGCTTGCAAAACTCCTAGCGGCAGAGTGACGATAACATGATCGGCTAGAAACTCGGTCTTTTGCGTAATCACTCGAATGGGTGACTGATGCCATTGAATTTCTTTCACCACCTGACCCAGTTCGATCCGTAACCCTTGGGCCAGAAACTCTGGAATGACTCTAAATCCTTGAACGAATAGGTCATCATTGCCAGCAAATTCTTTGGCACTGTCATACCAATGAGCAGAAAGTCTTTCAGTGCTTCCCGAATACTCCTGTTCAATCTCACCACTCAGAATAAAGTTGATAAAGCGATACGACTCTGAGGAATTGTCAACTTGGTGGATCAACGGTTCAGTTACTTGTCGAATCGAGACATCTGGATCTTTGTCCTGAGCCTTCTTCAACTCCTCGAATACTTTCTTCCTGGAATTTTCTAAGCGGACTTCTTCTGCCTTAGAGAGTAGTTGTCCAGAGGTGGTATATGTTGCTGTCCTGTCGTAACTTGTTGTCAGCCGTTGCGCATTGATTTGGTCAGCCAAATCCGTTAACGGATTGCCCTGAGTTCCATGTATCCATGTTGCTCCAAAATCCAAGGACATATCAGGCCATTTAGAACTTGTCCAAATTCGTCCACCGATTCGATCGCGAGCTTCAACGACAATCACTTCATGCTCTTGTCTATGCAATTCCTGCGCAGCAGCAAGACCAGATAACCCAGCACCAATCACCACAACACGCTTCTTACTGGATGTTGCTATATCTCCTGGTGATTTTTCGCCACAGGCACTATGAGCAGATCCCATCAGCGTTAAACCAAATATCTTCAGGAAATTTCGCCTATGCATGAATAAATTTAACTAGCTGGTCAATGAGCGCTGTACGCCCCAAGTTCTAGCCGCTGCTTTGAGGCACAGTCTATCAAACCATTGCTCTTATGCCTCCTGCAAAGGAAATGGATGAACGATGGCACACTACGCCCCTGAACCTTACAGTAAAATATAACCATTAAAATATAACCATTCGTTCAGACCTTGCAGCATTTGCGTTTGGCACAGCACCATGGTCACTTTTCCCCACTTGCCCAGGCAGTCCGGTGAATCAGCCCCTTCGCTGCAATTCCCTCTGCCAACGATGTACGATTTGCCCAGTGAAAGCCTGGAGGAACCCGGCTTGCCCGACGAATTTCATGACCTGCAACCGCAACTGCTCAGCCGTACCCTTCACCTCTCTGGCTATCGTCGCAACAATTACTT
>JBIKWV010000881.1:0-2985 GCA_044356135.1 Elainellaceae cyanobacterium | reverse complement strand
CCCTGCACCCCGTACTTCATCCAACTGAGAAACGCTATAGAACCAAAGTTTTTGTTGAGAGCCGCGCGGAGCGCGGCTCTCAACAAAAACTTTGTACTAGACGCGCTTGCAAAGTGCTGTAAAGAGCCTTCTGTCAGGATCAACGCCATGTACCGTGACTACGATCGCTCTCGTTCCCACATCACTAAACTGCCTTCGCAGTCTTTGGAAGACGCATTGCAAATTTGAGACTACCTGGCAGCACCTGTCAGTACCGATACTGCAAGGCGATGCCTGACCAACTTTTCTGCTTGCTGCGACTGCTGGCGGCATCGACCCCGGTGCCGTGCCGTTATAGGCATTGTGTTCTCACCAGGTTCCCAGAGGTAGGCTGAGACTCTAACAACGTGGCAGTGTTTTGTAGATTCAACGGTCTTGAGTATTAGAGCCGTTTACAGGGCAAGGTGACGACACAAGTTGTGCCCACACCCGCTTCACTGGTGATTTGAATCGTCCCTTGATGAAGCTCTACACATTTTTTGACCACAACCAATCCCAACCCCGTGCCTGGAATGGTATGAATGTTTTTACCACGATGGAATGGCTCAAATAATTTAGGTTGATCCTCCGGCAAAATACCAATTCCCTCATCCTGTACTTTAATTTGCACGGTATCTACCTCAAACTTTAACTCTAAGATGATATGCCCCCCGTTGGGAGAGTACTTCACTGCATTAGACAGCAAGTTAGACACCGTAGAATGCATCAACTTCTCATCCAGATGAATGGGGTAAGCCATTCCCTCGCAGGCAAACGTTAAGATATGCTGAGTGCTTGCACTGAGTTGCATTTCCTCGATCAAATGGCGGCAATATTGCTCCAGATCGAGTGGTTTGGGATTAAATGCAAGGTTCCTGGCTTCAGCGCGGTTAATCGTCAAAATATCATCTAGCAACTGCACCATATTCTGCACTGAATCTTGAATTCGGCGAAGATTGCGCAACCGTTTTTCTGTGTTGTTCCATTCATCCTGAGAGTTTTCTAAGACTTGGGCAGCCGCCAGAGCGGTACTGAGGGGCGTGCGAAATTCATGGGATGCCATTGAGAAAAAGCGCGTTTTCAGGGCACTGAGTTCTTTTTCGCGTTCTAGCGCCAAGCGGATTTCATCGGCACGTTTGCGGGCAGTCGTATCGCGCTGCACTGCAATCCAGTGAGTGTACCAGCCTCTAGTATCGGCGACTGGCACCAGGTTGAATTCATTCCAAAATTCTGAGCCATCTTTGCGATAATTGATCACTTCTACTGTGATTGACTCCCAGCGGGCGAGGGCTGTCCGAATTTTCTGGAGTTCGGTTTGATCCGTTTTAGGACCTTGCAAGATTCGAGGGGTTTTGCCTAAGACCTCATCGGGGGTGTAGCCAGTAATTCGGGTAAACGCTTCATTCACATAGAGAATACGGGGGCCAGGTTCGTCAAGCGGTTCGGCTTCTGTGATGATGACCGCATCATTGGTATTGACTACCACCGATTGGAGCAATCGTAACTGCTCGGCACGTTGTTTTTGTTCGGTAATATCGGTAAGGACCGCCACAATGCCGCTAATTTGTCCACTGGTATCGAGGAGTGGGGCAGCGGAGAAAATCAGGTCGATCGCACTGCCATCTTTTCTATGACGACAAAGTTCTACTCTGGTGTAGGTTTTGCCTTGCAGAACACTACCCTGGAGGGTGGCACAATCTTCTAGTGGTTCGTCCAGATGAATGGGGCTGGGGCGATCGATCACTTCTGCTTCCATCCAGCCAAACATCTGCTCTGCCGCTGGATTCCAGATTTTGACGTGGCCATCCAGATCGAGCATGAGAATGGCACGGGGAGAGGCTGTGACTAATGCCTGGAGAGTGTCGTTGGTATGACGCAGGGCAATTTCGGTGCGCTGCCGTTCCACAATCTCGGCTCGTAGCGAGGCGTTGGCGGTAGCTAACTCGGCGGTGCGCTGTTGAACCCGTTGCTCCAATTGGGTATTCAGTTGATGGAGTTGATGGTAGAGTTCGGATTGTTGAATAGCGATCGCCACCTGGGTTGCCAATTGCTTCATCAAGTCCACTTCCCAGCCTTCCCAATGACGAGGATGGCTACACTGATGGGCAATCAATAATCCCCAGAGATAGGGATGGGAATTTACAGCGGCCTGGGAATCTGCTTCACGATATTCCTGGATAATTGGAACAACCAATTTTGCCTGAACTCCAAATTGTTTGACGAAGTCTGCCAGACAATCTTCTACATCAGCCTGGTCAATATTCGTAATGGTACGAGTTTTTCCCAGAGAGTATGCCTGGTGATACTCCTGAGGAAAGACCTCTTCGGGGAAGGTTTGCCCCAGAACAGGTGGATAGGGAGGCAATCGTGTTTCGTGAATGGCACAGCCGGTACCGTTGTCCCACAGGCGATAGATCAAAACGCGATCGGCTTGTAGAAAGCGTTGAACCTCCTCCACCGTCGTTGCCATCACTTTGTCCAGATCGAGGGATTGGCGAATCTGCTGGGCAATCTGATGAATGAGCCGTTCCCGATCGGCCTGCTGGTGGAATTTCTTTCTGGTATGGTGACGATGGGTTATTTCCTGGCTGATATATCGATAAATTCCAACCAGGAGCAGCCCCCCGAGAAGAATACCGATCGCAACCCAAAGTGAGAGGCTCAGTGATGGCATAGACATCTGCGACCGCAAGAGACGAAAGAGAACGGTGGAATCAATTCCCCCTGAATACCGATTACTCCGGCAACTTTAATTATGCGAAAATTATGCGAAATTGAACCGATTCCATGCAGGATGGGTAAAGGACAGCAGTTCGTGCCCATCTATCCCGAAATTGGGTGATGGGCACGCTTCGCTTTACCCATCCTCCAAATACAACGGCTTTGTGAGATGCATCCTATTTGATACCGGAGTAATAGACTTACAGCGCTTTGCGCTTGAATAAGCCACAGTTGTTTTGGTGAGAG
>JBIKWV010000880.1:0-2986 GCA_044356135.1 Elainellaceae cyanobacterium | reverse complement strand
AACGTCAAGGCAAAACTGAGCGTAGTAGCCATCCGCTTTGCGTACCACCCGAATTCGCTTAATCTGCGAAGTCTGGTAGAAGTGCAAGTCCTCAGCGCCCATCAGCAAGAAAGTTCCAGCCGCAAAGCCGTCGGTGAAGGTGAGATGCTTCCGGTCACAAGAGAGTTTCCACCCTGTTGTTTTGTATTCAACAGAACGACAGTTCTTCTTGAATTTAGGAAACCCCTTCTTCCCTGGCTTCTTAGCTTTGCAATTGTCATAGAACCGCTTGATAGCAGACCAGGCGCGTTCAGCACTGGCCTGTCTTGCCATCGAGTTCAGCTTGCCTGCCCATTCAAATTCCTTTGCCAGTACAGCACAGAGTCTGGAGAGGTCGGATTGATCCACTCCTTTGTTATCCATCCAGTAGCGCAGACACTTGTTGCGAATGAACTGAGCGGTTCTAATCGCCTCGTCAATCAGCGCAAACTGAGCAGGATTACCTCTGAGCTTAGTTTCGAGAACAATCATGAGTGGCAAGACTCACATCTTATGAGGTCATTTTGCCACAAAAAAAGTACAAATGTATGCAGAGATTTCGGTTGAGTCCGATAGGTAGTTGTCCGTTTCCGCTAATCGCTCCAACGGACTTGAGAGGGGATGCTACATCCCCATGTCTGAAGCCAGGGGCATTGCATCCCCTCTCAAACTCTCCCCTTCGGTAATAGTGCTGCTTGATGTGCTGCATGTTGCAGGTTTCCTTCACGCCGGGGTGCTGGTACAGGTCGCGCAGATAGCCCCAGAGATGGGGGTAATCCACAATCCGGCGCAGGTTGCATTTGAAATGGACATAGTAGACGGCATCGAACCGATACAGGGTGGTGAACAGGCAGATATCGGCTTCCGTCAAGGCATCACCGCACAAATACCGCTGTTGACCCAGAACATTTTCCCAGTGGTCGAGCGCCTGAAACAGGTCTGTAACACCCTCTTCGTAGGCTTGTTGAGTGGTGGCAAACCCTGCCCGATAGACACCATTGTTGATGGGTTGGTAGATGGCATCGATCGTTTCGTCGATTGCTCCCTGTAGATCTGTGGGATAAAGATCGATCGAGTTTTGGGCAATGGCCTCAAACTCAGTGTCCAGCATCCGAATAATTTCTCTGGATTCGTTGTTGATCATCTTCCCCATCTGCTTGTCCCACAGCACGGGAACCGTAACCCGCCCGCTGTAGTTTGGATCTGCCTTCAGATAAACCTGCCACAAATATTGGGTATGGTTGACGATATCGGGGATGCAGCCCGGGGCATCAGAGAATTCCCAACTATTTTGATCGATCACCGGGTCAACCACAGAAACAGAAATGGCATCGGTTAATCCCTTCAGCGATCGCATCATCAGCGTCCGATGCGCCCAGGGACAGGCCAGTGAAACGTACAGGTGGTAGTGACCTGCTGCTGCTGGATAGCCACTGCTGCCATCTGTGGTGATGCGATCGCGGAACGTGGTCGCAGGTCGTACAAATCGTCCCTGATTATCCTCTTGCTCTCGCTCTGAAACCCATCTGCCGTCTACCAGAATTCCCAGTCCCATTGTGTCCTCCACTGCTTGGGTATTGATTTCAAGGTAGCGCGGTCATTGTTTGAATAGCCTCTCTCATTTAAATACTGGAGTTTTAACTATTTTTTCTACAATGCCGTGAAACGCTCTCTACGAAAGCGTTTCACGGCATATTTAGTTTTAGCGCTGCTTTTTCCTGAAACGCTGACTCAGTCAGCGTTTCAGGAAAAAGCAGCGAGATTTAGGCAAAAGTCCAGTTATTAGCTCAGTGGAAGCACCGATGCTGAAGGACGACATACACTCCCCTTGAGCAGAATTCCGGAGAATGGAAAGTTCCCGGTGATAACCAGATGAAATGATTGCGGTGATGATCGCCAAACTCCAGATACGCAAGCACGATTGCGTTTCATACCCATCGCAGCGGGGATCAATCGTAAAGAAAGATTGAAAAACGTTATGTATTGTTACAATCACCCGATCCCTCTGCTAGGGTGTGCAGGTCAACCAATGCGTCGTTCATTTGCAGATGCAACTCAGATTGTGGATTGATGACTTGCACCATTCACTGCTACGCAGACATGAGGTTTGATTGCTGATTGCAGAACACCCACTGCCATGATGCAGCGTCCTCAAGGTGCAGAAAACCTCAAAATGGAGGGACTACCGATGAAGATTCGAGGAAAAACTGTTCTGATCACAGGCGCGTCACGCGGAATTGGGCGGGCGATCGCCCTTGAATTTGCCCAGCAAGGAGCGGGCTGTTTGATTCTGGTGGCCCGTGATGCCCAAAGGCTGGCGGAAGTGGCTCGTGAAATTGAAGACTTGGATGTAGAGGCGGTGATCCTGCCGCTTGACCTGACGCAGGTGGTAGAGGTGAATGTGGCGATCGCGCAGGTGTGGCGATCGCATGGCCCAATTCATCTCCTGGTGAATTGTGCGGGCGTTGCCTATCAGACTCCCTTCCTGGAAGTCCAGCTTTCCCAGGTGCAGGAGGAAATCGACGTGAATTTAATCGGCATGTATACCATTACTCGATTCATTGCCCGACGGATGGCGGTGAAACGCGAAGGTACAATCGTGAATGTCTCCAGCCTGATGGGCAAATTAGCAGCGCCAACGATGGCAACCTATTCCGCCACCAAATTTGCCATTCTGGGATTTACCCAGGCGCTGCGAGGAGAGCTGGCTCCCTACAATGTTCAGGTCATGGCGCTGCTTCCCTCCCTGACGGAAACCGATATGGTGCGTGATTTGCAGTGGTTCCGCTGGGTTGTTGCACTGACCCCCAGACAGGTTGCCAGGTGTCTGATGCAGGGCTTACATCGAGAATCTTCGGAGATTCTGGTCGGTTTGCAAAGCCACGCTGCCGTCTGGTGTCATCGGATTGCCCCCTGGCTGGTGGAGAAGATTTTGCATCGAGCTGCTCCACTGAAGCAATTTCCGGTT
>JBIKWV010000879.1:0-2987 GCA_044356135.1 Elainellaceae cyanobacterium | reverse complement strand
AAACTCAACTTTTAGAGACAGGCCGATGCACCTGCACAATCAGGATCGAGAAGTAGGGGAGTTGGAGGGAAGGGCGATCGCTCAGATCCCGATAGACCACCTGGCTGGGCAACGTTGCCCGCTCCACTACAAAGCTTTGCTTCAGTAATCCGTGCCGCTCCAGTACAGCCCACACCTGTTCGTACACCGAACTCACTTTCATTAAAACAACCACATCTGCCACCATCAGGGCAGTTTCCAAATCTGTAACCGAATAGAGAGCCGGAAGCACCATCAAACGCTGCGCCTGCACCGTCAGGGGAATGCCCAACACCGCCGCTGCCGCCATTGGAGACGAGATACCGGGAACCGTTTCAACGATCGCTTCAGGATGCGCCTGCTGGAGCGTCTGGGATAAATAAGTAAAGGTGCTATAAAAGCTAACATCCCCTTCGGACACAAACACCACATCCTGCCCCTGCCGCAAATAGTCCCAGACTGACGCTGCTGCTGCCTGCCATGCCTGTTCCAGTACAGCCTCATCCTGAACATAGGGGAAAGACAGCGCCAGATGCACCTGATCAGCGCGCAGCCAGTCTTCCACAATCTGCTCAGCTACCCCTGGTTTCCCGTGCAGTCCCATTGGGAATGCCACCACCGGAGCAGCTTTTAACAATTTCCAGCCCTTCAGGGTAATTAACTCCGGGTCACCGGGACCTGCCCCGACGCCGTAGAGAATTCCAGCAGCGCTCTTCAACATAAAAAAAAAACCGATTGACTGACAAAACCTTGCTTGGTACCCCAGAGGAGCGTCAGTCAATCAGCACAATCATCACGCGAACTAGGCAACCCGACAACCGCCAATAAATTAGGCGAGTTTGATCATGATTACCTATGCAATAAATCTATCGTTACCCCAGCAAAATTGAAATCGAGATCTAACGGAAAATTGTTAAGAGATCGTAAAAAATTGCTACTGAACTTTACCTGGTGCAACATCTCCACTCATCCCATCTGCTCCGGATCGCATCACCTTCCACTGAAATGCCCTCCCACGGTAGAATACGGCTTCCAGCCACGCGGCTGTTTGGTTGAGGCATGATCATCTTGAACCACAGGGGCCTTTATTTGTAATGTTTGAGACTTTGACCACGTATCCCTACCCATCGGGGCGGCGAGTGGTGATGGGACGGCGCTGTGCAATGGCCACCAGCCAGCCGCTGGCCACCCTGGCAGGAATGGAAATGATCTGGGCCGGGGGAAATGCTGTAGACGCAGCCGTCGCAATGGCCATCGCCCTCACAGTAGTGGAACCCACCTCCAACGGCATTGGTTCCGATGCCTTCGCTCTGGTATGGGACGGTCAGCTCCACGGTCTGAACGCCTCCGGCAGAAGCGCCGCCAGTCTCCATCCTGGATTGTTCGAGGGACTGAGTGCCGTTCCTCCGCTGAGCTGGTTGGCGGTGACGGTTCCCGGTGCAGTGTCCAGTTGGCGCAGCTTATCAGAAAAGTGGGGCAAACTGCCGTTTGAGCAACTGTTTACCCCCGCGATTCGCTATGCCGAGGAGGGCTTTCCCGTTTCCCCCGAAACTGCCCGCGCCTGGAAGCGATCAGAGCAGTTCTTTCTGCCCCTGACGACACCGGAGTTTCAGCCAATGAAGTCGGTGTTCTTTGCGGGCGATCGCGCCCCCAAAGCCGGAGAGATCTGGAGCAGTCCCGCCCACGCGCAAACCTTGAGGGCGATCGCCCAGAGCGGTGGCGAGAGCTTCTACCGGGGCGAACTGGCCGAGAAGATTGCCGCCTTTGCCGCCAGCACGGGGGGCTACCTCACCCAGAGCGATCTGGCGAACCACCAGCCGGAGTGGGTCAATCCCATTTGCACCACCTACCGGGATGTTACCCTCTGGGAAATTCCCCCCAACGGTCAGGGGATTGCCGCCCTGATGGCGCTGAATATTCTGGAGGGCTTTGACCTCAGCCGCTATCCCCGTGATTCTGTCGAGAGCTTCCATCTACAAATTGAAGCGATGAAGCTGGCCTTTGCCGATGCCTACCGCTATGTGGCCGACCCCCGCCACATGGATGTTGCGGTGGAACATCTGCTGAACAAGAGCTATGCGGGCGATCGCCGCTCTCTGATCTCTGACCGGGCCATTCCCCTGGCCAATCCAGGACTCCCCAAAGGCGGCACCGTCTACCTCTGCGCCGCTGACCAGGATTTGATGGTGTCCTTCATTCAGTCCAACTACGAAGGCTTCGGTAGCGGCATCCTCGTCCCCGGCACCGGAATTGCCCTGCACAACCGGGGCAATGGTTTTGTGGTAGACCCTGACCACCCCAACTGTGTCGCCCCCGGTAAGCGACCTTTTCACACCATCATCCCCGCCTTTCTCACGCGCAACGGCCAGCCCCTCGGCCCCTTCGGCGTCATGGGTGCCCCCATGCAGCCCCAGGGCCACGTCCAGGTCGTCGTCAATATGACTGATTACAGCATGAACCCGCAGGCCGCTCTGGATGCCCCCCGCTGGCGCTTTCTGGAGGGCAATTCTGTTTTGCTGGAACAGGCGGTTCCCCGACATGTGGCAAGCGGATTGGGCGATCGCGGTCACACCGTTCAGGTCAGTCCTGAAGTTGGCCTGTTTGGTAAAGGTCAGGCCGTCCTGCGTCATGGCGAAGTTCTGGTCGCAGCATCGGAACCGAGGGCGGATGGGATTGCGATCGCCATGTGATCGCACATACCCATACAGGATGTCCCCCGTAGGGGTTTAGCATTTGCGCAAAGAACGCCTTGCTTTTCCAACCCAATCATCCGCAAATGCTAAACCCTGTCCCGTTAGCGATCGCCCCACCCGTCAAGAAACATTTCCCATCGGAAAACCCCGCCCCATCCACCCCACAAATAATTCTTTCGATCTCCGGAATCCCCGTAGCGGCAGAGTTTGGTGATGCTAGCTTAGGTCATACGAATCTGGCATGAAGTAGCGGTTTAGTTTTGTTGAGATGCCCGC
>JBIKWV010000877.1:0-2989 GCA_044356135.1 Elainellaceae cyanobacterium | reverse complement strand
ACGCCGACTCCTCCGGCATGGCATCCCCAGGCATCGGTGCATGAACTGAAAGCAAGATTGAACTGGGGAGAACCCGGTTTAACGATTGTGGATGTTCGAGAACACGATGTGTTTAACCACGAGCGCATTCTTGGGGCAGTGAATTTCCCAATGAGCTGGATTACCCGAGATGCCCACATCGGTCTGCCCGTGCAGCGCGATATCTACGTCTATGGGAATGACGAGGTAGAAACCGTCCAGGCAGCAAACCTGCTGCGTCAGGCAGGCTATCAGAAGGTGGCTGAACTGAAGGGTGGATTGCCCGCATGGCAGGAAATTTCGGGTTCGACGGAAGGTGCTGATACCAGTGATGACCAGCCCGGTTCTGGGGCTTACAATATCGTCTCCCGACTAAAAGAATTTGCCCAGATGAAGGCAAAGGAACAGCGATTCAGCTAAGTGCTGGCTCCCCTTTCCCTATCGAGCACCCTGTACACACCAGTGGTCGAAACACAATCAGGGGCCATCGAGCCGTCCCCACCCCACCCCCAATTCTGAGGGCGATGCGCTACTCCGCCTGACGTATCCTGCACCTAAAGGATTCATTCAACGGGGGTAATCCCTGCCTGATCGAGGATTTCCGGGATCAGGTCTTCTCGACGGACGGCCATCATGTGAACACCCTGACACATCTGGCGGGCCAGTTGCACCTGCTCAGCGGCGATCGCCACCCCCTCCATCAGCGGGTCAGTGGCTCGCTCCAGGCGATCGATAATGTGGTCGGGAATCTGGGCACCGGGGACATTTTTGTTGATGAAGCGGGCGTTCTTGGCGGACTTGAGCAGAAAGATCCCCGCCAGGATGGGCTTATTGCAGCCCACTGCAATGTGGCTCATGAATTTTTCGAGGCGATCGAAATCGCAGATTAGCTGGCTCTGGAAGAATTGCGCTCCGGCGGCCAGCTTACGCTCAAAGCGGCGTTGGAGGCCAGACCAGCTTCCACACTGGGGGTCGATCGCCGCACCGACGAAGAGTTGGGTGCAGCCATCGGTCAGTTTTTTTTCGTTGAGATCGATGCCCCGGTTTAATTTGTCGATCAATTGCAGTAAACGCACCGATTCCAGGTCAAAGACCGGACGAGCGTTGGGGTGGTCGCCTGCCTTCACCGGATCTCCGGTCAGCGCCAGGACGTTGCGGATTCCCAGCGCCTGGGCACCCATCAGGTCAGCCTGGAGAGCGATGGAGTTGCGATCGCGGCAGGCCACCTGATAAATCGGCTCTATCTCTTGCTGTAGTAAAATTGCCGACGCCGCCAGCGAAGACATGCGCAACACCGCCCGACTGCCATCGGTAACATTGACTCCATGCACGCGATGCTTCAGGAGGTGGGCCATCTCCAGCATATGGGAAGGGTCACCCCCCTTGGGCGGCATCACCTCCGCCGTCACTAAAAACTCCCCCGCAAGGGCAGCACGTTGCAGTTTAGAGGGCAAAGAATGGGTGGGGACGAGGGTCATGCTGCTTATGGCGATACCAATCTAATTGGTTTAAGTATGCCTTAAGGTTTGCTGATTGCCATCGGCTTTTCTTTCCCTTTATAAAAGATTTTTGCGAGACTCCTGGTGCCTATCCGAAAACTGAAAACCCAAATTCTGGCGGGCGCGACGCTGTAGCCTCGCGCCCGCCAGAATTTGGGTTTTCGGACAGGCCCTTAAAGGGGCAGGCTGTAGCCCAACGCCTGCTTCACTTTTGTCAGGATGGGGATGGCGATCGCCTCTGCCTTTTCTTTGCCCTCGTGCAGCACCTTTTTGATGTAGGTGGGGTCAGCAGTAATTTCGGCGTAGCGATCCTGGATCGGCTTCAGTGCGGTGATCATCACCTCGGTGAGCAGGGGTTTGAACTGGCCCCAGCCCATGTCCTTGCACTCCGCTTCGACCTCTGCTCTGGATTTACCCGACAGAATCAGATAGAGGGTCAGCAGGTTATTGCATTCAGGACGATCGGGATCGCCAAATTGCAGCCCCCGGATAGGGTCAGTCTTGCAGCGTTTGATCTTGTGCTGAATCGTTTCTGGCGAGTCCAGCAGGTTGATCCGGCTCAGGTCTGAGGGGTCGGATTTCGACATTTTTCGGGTGCCGTCGGTCAGGCTCATCACCCGCGCACCCTCAGCACGAATCATGGGGTCGGGCAGTTTCAGAATGGGAGTCTCTTCGCTGCCGTACTGGTAGTTGAGGCGGGCAGCAATATCGCGGGTCAGTTCCAGATGTTGCTTCTGGTCTTCGCCTACGGGGACTTTGTCGGGTTCATAGAGCAGAATGTCTGCTGCCTGGAGAACGGGGTAGCAGAGCAGCCCCGCCCCGACGTTTTCGCCCTGTTTGACGGCCTTCTCCTTGAACTGGATCATGTCCTCCAGCCAGTTCAGCGGCGTAATGCACATGAAGAGCCAGGCCAGTTCTGCATGGGCAGGAACGTGGGACTGAGCAAACAGGGTGGCATGTTCCAGGCTGATGCCGCAGGCCATGTACATCGCCGCAACTTTGTAGGTGCTTTCAGCCAGTGCTGTCGGGTCATGGGGCACCGTGATGGCGTGCAGGTCTGCCATAAACAGGTAGCTGTCATAGTCCTCCTGTATTTCGACCCAGTTGCGCATTGCTCCCAGGTAGTTCCCCAGGTGCAGATCCCCCGTTGGTTGAATGCCCGAAAGTACACGCTGCTTTGCCATTGCCCGCCAAAATCCTATCGCTGGTTCACTGTCAGGCGATCGCTGCACGACCACCCTGACGCTACAGACATTGTTACAGATCGGCGGTGAAGAGCGATCGCATTTGTGAGGGTTTCGGAAAAGTCTGGTAGTTACAGCGCTTTGCGCTGAAATAGAACCAAAGTTTTTGTTGAGAGCCACGCTCCGCGTGGCTCTCAACAAAAACTTTGTACCACACGCGCTTGCAAAGCGCTGTATGCTAAGAGCCATATAACGAAAACCCAAATTCTGGAGGGCGCACTGCTACAG
>JBIKWV010000878.1:0-2989 GCA_044356135.1 Elainellaceae cyanobacterium | reverse complement strand
CTCAGACAACGATATCAACCTTTAAACCAAAGAGAGCCGAGAAATACTCCCGGCTCCCACTGGAATTGAACGATTGACGGCAGCGGCGTTTCCTTCGGAGTTGCGCAAAGCGCTAATCGCCTTCAGACTGCGGGTCAGACTCACCATGTCATCCAGAGACAATGCCTGACGCGCATCCGACACGGACTCCTCCGGTACCGGGTGACACTCAACCATCACGCCATCTGCCCCCGCTGCCACAGCAGCACGAGCCAGATCTGCCACCAGTTCCCGCTTTCCGGCGGCGTGGCTGGGGTCTACGATCACGGGTAGGTGAGTGATTTGCTTGAGGGCCACTACCGCACCCAGATCCAGCACGTTGCGGGTGTAGGTATCGAAGCTGCGGATGCCCCGCTCGCAGAGGATGACATGGGGGTTGCCGTGGCTGAGGATGTACTCTGCCGCCATCACGAATTCTTCCAGAGTTGCCGCCAGACCACGCTTCAAAACAATCGGCTTGTCCACTGATCCCAGCGCCTTCAGCAGGTCAAAGTTCTGCATATTGCGGCTGCCCACCTGAAGTACATCAACATGGGCGGCTACTTCTTCGATTTGAGAAATTGCCATCACTTCAGTGATTACGGGCATTCCGTAGCGCTGCCGCACGGAGGCCAAAATTTCTAAGCCCTCCAGACCCATGCCCTGGAAGTCGTAGGGAGAGGTGCGGGGTTTGTAGACGCCGCCACGCAGCGCCTGGACGGGGGCAACTGACAGATGGCTTGCTACTTCTTCCATTTGCGACCGACTTTCGACGGAGCAGGGGCCACCCACGATTAGCAAGTCCTGCCCGCCGACGGTGACGGTTTCAGACAGCCGAATTTCTGTTGCATGGGTGGGTTCAGATTTGAGAGCGAGTTTTGCTTTTTGCATGGGAGTTCTCCTGAAGGATGAGTAATGTTTGACAGCGAGGCATTGAAAAAGCCCGGCCCCCTTTCAGGTTCCGGGCTTCACGCGAAGGCATGACCAGCTTACCCGGAACCTTTCGGGGGCCAAAAAAAGTAAAAGTAAAAGGAGCGGGTCAGCATGGCGTTGATTGGAGTAAGAGAAGCGTTTGAAAATCCGAGCTAAAAAAACAAAAACCGCAGAGTTGATTCTGCGGTTCACTTAGAGGTTCAACGAAAAGTTGGACTCACCCCAAGTGAACCTCGCTAAACCAAAAATAAAAGTAGGAATACTGGTGCAGCATAATGCCTGCAATTTCTCCGCGATTTCTATTTGCTTACTGCCAACCTTAACAAGACCATGACAACCGAGTCAAGTACCTGGTCGGGGGATGTCAGGGAAAGAGGATCTGCCGCTTCCTTCGACTCCGCTCCCTGAGCGGAGCCGAAGGGAGCGGGATGGTGGTGGGGAACTGAATATTCTTCAGAAATAAACCTTAGAAGCCCGGTGGCTGAGCGGAGTCGAAGCCACCGTCCGATCGCTACGTACCACTCATCCTTATTCTGGGAATCCTTCTCAAGGGGTACGTTTAACCGTTAAAGTCTAAGACACGGTAAAGAAGTGTATCAGCCAGTGGGTATTATCCTTTACAAAATCTATTTTTGCAAAGTTTATTCCCGCCTTTCAGGCGCATCCTCCATATTCGATCGATTCTCTCTCGATTCCTCACACCCATGACAAAAACGGTTCTTCTGCGGCTCATCGCATTCACGCTGTTTTGTTGTTTTATTCTTCCAAAGCCCGCAATTGCCCAGATTAATCTATCACCCCCAACTTCAACAGAAGAACCTATCCGGGTGGAAGTCGCTCGTATCCGATCGGGAATTTTACCGGGTGTAGTGGTTGGTGGGCACTACGACGGCATTCTCAAGATCTTGCAGGAATCCTACACCGCTGCGGGAGATCTGGATGAGGAACTGGAGGATTCACTACGGGGTTTGATTGAGGATGAGCTGAGCCTGACCGGATTTGATGTAGTGCGATCGCACCCCAACTCCGTCTTCGAAGAACAGCTTGTGGAAGATCTGGAACCGGGACGATTTTTGCTGGGGGGCACGATTACCCGCGCCAGCCTCAACACCTATAGTTCCCTGTTCAAAAACTCCACTCAGGACGAACGCTCGATTCGCTGGGAAGTGTTTGACCGGGAAGTGGCCAAGGTTGTCTACCGTAAGGAGATTATGGGCAGCGCCGAGGTGGAAGGACTGGACAATCCGGCGGCGACATACGAGGCCATTCGCAATAGTCTGCGATCGCTCCTTGACCAACCGGAATTGCAGGAAGTTCTGGAACGACCTGCTGCGATCGGAATCGCCAGCGCAGACCGCTACCGAATTCAGGCGATCGCCACGCCCCACGCTCCGCTCCCCATCGAACAGATTGCCGGAAAATCGATTCCCTCCATCGTGCAAATCCGCGTTGCGGGGGGCAGGGGAACAGGATTTCTGCTGAACACCGATGGTTTAGTCGTAACCAATCAGCATGTCGTCGGCTCTGCTTTTTCCGTCAAAGTAGATTTCTACGATGGCTCAACCCAGACTGGACGGGTGCTGAAGCGCGATCGCCGCACCGATGCAGCCCTGGTGAAGCTGGAGGAACCGCTGGAACTGTCAGCTCTGCCGGTGTGCCACACGAATGCGGTACGAGTCGGAGAAGGGGTGGTGGCGATCGGAAACCCACTATCGCTGTCGAACACAGTCACCCAGGGAATTGTCAGTGGAATTCGCAGGGGCAGAACCCGCAGTCTCATCCAGACCGACGCAGCCGTCAACCCAGGGAATAGTGGAGGTCCGCTGTTGAACCGTCAGGGTGCAGTCGTTGGCATCGTAACGCAGAAGATCGCTAACGAAGGGGTTGAAGGACTCAGTTTTGCGCTGCCAATTGGGGAAGTGCTGGAGCGACTGGGAGTGGAGATTAGCGCTCCGAGACATGCAGAGTTAAACAGTTGCGGGAATCCAGTTGCATAAGCTTTCTTGAATAGAAGTGGCGCGTTACACCGCGCCACTTC
>JBIKWV010000876.1:0-2990 GCA_044356135.1 Elainellaceae cyanobacterium | reverse complement strand
CTAGCCGCAAACCCAAATTCTGGAGAGCGCAACGCTGTAGCGTTGCGCCCTCCAGAATTTGGGTCTGCGGTTTTCAGATAGGCGCTCAAAGGCAGAAGCTGACGCTCAACACAATACCTATCGGCTCTTACGTCACCCCATTCGGTTATCCCCCCTTCGCAGCAGGCAAGAGCAATCGATAGAGTGAGGCTAATACATAAAGTAAGTTGAAGAATCGTATTAGGGGTTACCCCACTCCTGTGCGAGGGACATTCGTTATTAGTGCATCTGTGATGAGTGGCCCACATGATACCCACGTAGAGAGACCTCACCCATGTTTGAGTATTTCACTGAACGTGCGATCGCTGTTGTTATGCGTGCCCAGGAAGAGGCTCGTCGTCTGGGGCACAACTTTGTCGGCACCGAGCAGGTTTTGCTGGGACTGATCCAGGCAAAGAGCAGCATCGCCGCCGAGGTTCTGGCTGGAATGGGCATCACCCTCAGCGCTGCCCGGATTGAAGTTGAAGGCATAATTGGGCGCGGTTCAGGCTTTGTCCCAGCAGAGATTCCGTTTACTCCAAAAGTGAAGCGGGTGTTTGAGCAAGCGTTTCAGGAAGCCCGCCAGCTCGACCAGCGCTACGTTTCCCCAGAGCATCTACTGCTCAGCCTGATCGACGAGCAGGAAAGCGTTGCCGTTCGGGTTCTGAACAACCTGGGCGTTGACCTGGGCGAACTGCGGACACAGATCATCCGTGCGATGGGCGAAATGGAGCCTGTCGCCGCCAGTTCCCGCCGTCAACCTGGTCCTGCACAGAACAACAAAAACACCCCCATGCTCCAGGAGTTTGGCACGAACCTGACTCAAATGGCGATGGAGGGCAAGCTCGATCCGGTGGTGGGTCGTGCAAAAGAGATCGAGCGCGTTGTGCAAATTCTGGGACGCCGCACCAAGAATAACCCCGTGCTAATTGGCGAACCGGGCGTGGGTAAGACGGCGATCGCCGAAGGTCTGGCCCAGCGCATCGTCAACCAGGACGTGCCCGACATTCTCATGGACAAACAGGTGATCAGCCTGAATATGGGCACCCTGTTGTCGGGAACCCGTTTCCGGGGCGACTTTGAGGAGCGCATCATGCAAATCCTCAACGAAGTGCGCGAATCCAGCAACATCATTCTGGTGATCGACGAGGTACACACCCTGGTCGGTGCAGGCGGCGCAGAAGGCGGCACCGATGCCGCGAACCTGATGAAGCCAGCACTGGCCCGTGGCGAGATCCAGTGCATTGGTGCTACCACCCTGGATGAGTACCGCAAGCACATCGAGCGCGATGCTGCCCTGGAGCGCCGCTTCCAGCCGATCATGGTGGCAGAACCCACCGTGTCTGAGACGATTGAGATTCTGTATGGCCTGCGTCAGCGCTATGAGCAGCACCACCGTCTGACGATTTCTGATGAAGCCCTGGAAGTGGCGGCTCAGTGGTCCGATCGGTACATCAGCGATCGCCACCTGCCCGACAAAGCGATCGACCTGATCGACGAAGCCGGCTCCCGTGTTCGATTCCGCAATGCGCTGCGTTCGACCGATCGCGCCCTGAAGCAGGAGATCCGAAAAGTCAGCGCTGCTAAGAGCGATGCCGTTCAGCGGCAGGACTTTGACCAGGCCACCAAGCTGCGCGACCAGGAGATCGAACTGGAGCACAAGCTACGCGGTCTCGAAGTGCAGGCTTCTGAACTGGTAGGTTCTGCAACTGCCGCAGCCCCCCAGGTCACCGCTGAGGATATCGCCCAGGTGATCGAGTCCTGGACGGGCATCCCCGTCAACAAGCTGACGGAATCGGAGTCCGTCTCGCTACTCCACCTGGAGGCGACGCTGCACAAGCGCGTCATCGGTCAGGACGAAGCGGTCAGGGCCGTCTCCAAAGCGGTTCGGCGTGCCCGTGTGGGTCTGAAGGATCCCAATCGGCCGATCGCCAGTCTGTTCTTCTCTGGCCCCACGGGTGTTGGTAAGACCGAGCTGGCGAAAGCGCTCGCGGTGGCCATGTTTGGTTCCGAAGAGGCCATGATCCGCCTTGACATGTCGGAGTTTATGGAAGCGCACACCGTTTCCAAGCTGATCGGTTCGCCTCCGGGCTACGTCGGCTACGACGAGGGCGGTCAGCTCACGGAAGCGATTCGCCGCAGACCCTACACGGTGGTTCTGCTGGACGAAATTGAGAAAGCACACCCCGATGTGTTCAACTCACTGCTGCAAGTTCTGGAGGATGGTCGTCTGACCGACTCCAAGGGCCGCACAGTGAACTTCAAACACACGCTAATCATCCTCACCTCGAATATTGGTTCCCGCGTGATCGAGAAAGGCGGCGGTGGTCTGGGCTTTGACTTCACCTCAGAAAGTGAAGCCGACTCGCAATACAACCGCGTTCGCACGCTGGTCAACGACGAGTTGAAGAACTTCTTCCGGCCTGAACTACTGAATCGTCTCGATGAAATCATCGTCTTCCGTCAGCTCAACCGCGAGGAAGTGACTCAGATCGCCGACCTGATGATCCAGCAGCTTGCGGTTCGTCTGAATGAGCAGCATATCGGCCTGAAAGTCACCCCTCCCGTTAAGGATCGCCTGATTGGCGAAGGCTACAATCCCAGTTACGGTGCTCGTCCCCTGCGTCGCACGATCACTCGATTGATCGAGGATAACCTGGCAGAAGCAATGCTGTCTGGCACGATCAATCCGGGTGATACAGCGGTGATGGATCTGGATGATGATGGCCAGATTCAGGTAACCCGCAAGGTAGTCCCGACGCTACAGTCCGTTGTCGGCTAAGCGAAAATTGAGAAGCGGCCCCGCTTGCGTACAAGCGGGGCCTTTCTATGCCGCGAAATGCTCTCTACGAGAACATTTCGCGGCATATTTTATTTGCTGGACTTTTGACTAAACTGCGCCGATTTTTGTTGAAACGCTGGCGCTGCCAGTGTTTCAACAAAAATCGGCGCTAAAATTAAGTTCGCCGCGA
>JBIKWV010000063.1:0-10684 GCA_044356135.1 Elainellaceae cyanobacterium | reverse complement strand
AAAAGCTGTTTCGCCCTTCGACTTCGCTCAGGGCGAAACAGCTTTTGGGGTTTCAAGCTGAATCGCGCCCACCTACTGAGTGTATTTCAATACAAAGCATGGAAGTATCCTTGAGGGAGCCTTCAACCTTGAACATGATAGGAATCTGAAGACCCGCTCCATTCGGCAAGAAACTCCCTAAAATAGATTGGATTTCTGCACCCGGTCTTCTTGCCCTATGCCTCGCCGTAACGACATTCAAAAAATTCTGCTGATTGGATCTGGCCCCATCGTTATCGGGCAAGCCTGTGAGTTTGATTACTCTGGCACCCAGGCGTGCAAGGCATTGCGCGACGAAGGGTACGAGGTGGTGTTGATCAACTCCAACCCCGCCACCATCATGACCGACCCGGAGACGGCTGATCGCACCTATATTGAGCCGTTGACGCCAGAAATGGTCGAGAAGGTGATTGAAAAAGAGCGGCCCAATGCCCTGCTGCCTACGATGGGGGGACAGACTGCGCTGAACCTGGCGGTCGCCCTCTCAAAGAATGGGGTTCTGGAAAAATACAACGTTGAGCTGATTGGGGCGAAGCTGCCCGCGATTGAAAAGGCGGAAGACCGCAAATTGTTCAAGGAGGCGATGGAAAAGATTGGGGTGGCAGTGTGCCCCTCTGGTCTGGCGGAAACAATGGCGGAGGCCAAGGCGATCGCCCAGCAGATTGGCAAATACCCCCTGATTATCCGTCCTGCCTTCACCATGGGCGGCACGGGCGGCGGGATCGCCTACAACCAGGAGGAATTTGAGGAGATCGCCCTCTCCGGTCTGGAGGCCAGCCCCGTTTCGCAAATTCTGATTGAGCAGTCGCTGCTGGGCTGGAAAGAGTACGAGCTGGAGGTGATGCGCGACCTGGCGGACAACGTGGTCATTATTTGCTCGATTGAGAACCTCGACCCAATGGGCGTCCACACCGGAGACTCTATCACCGTCGCTCCCGCCCAGACCCTCACCGATAAGGAATACCAGCGGTTACGCGACGCTTCCATCAAGATCATCCGCGAGATTGGGGTCGAGACGGGCGGCTCCAACATCCAGTTCGCCGTGAACCCCGACACCGGGGACTATATCGTGATTGAGATGAACCCCCGCGTATCTCGCAGTTCGGCGCTGGCCTCCAAAGCGACTGGATTCCCCATTGCCAAAATGGCGGCGAAACTGGCTGTGGGCTACACCCTGGATGAGATCCCCAACGACATTACCAAGAAGACCCCCGCCAGCTTTGAACCCACCATCGACTACGTGGTGACTAAGATTCCCCGGTTCGCCTTCGAGAAATTCCCCGGCTCCCAGAATGTTCTGACTACCCAGATGAAGTCCGTCGGTGAGGCAATGGCCATCGGGCGCACCTTTCAGGAGTCCTTCCAGAAGGCGCTGCGATCGCTCGAAACAGGTCGCGCCGGATGGGGATGCGATCGCCCCGAAAAACTGCCCAGCCTGGAGCAGATCCGTGCGGGTTTGCGGATTCCCAACCCGGAGCGAATTTTCATGGTGCGCCACGCCATGCAGATGGGCATGAGCGTCGAAGAGATCTACGAACTCACCGCCATTGATCCCTGGTTCCTGGACAAGTTGCAGGAACTCCTGGAAACGGAGAAATTCCTCAAGCGTACCCCCCTGACCAGCCTGACTCAGCCGCAACTGCTGGCCATTAAGCAACAGGGCTTCAGCGATCGCCAGATTGCCTTTGCCACCAAGACCAGCGAGGACGAAGTGCGGGCGTTCCGCAAGTCCCTCGGCATCACCCCGGTCTACAAAACGGTGGACACCTGCGCCGCCGAATTTGAAGCGCTCACCCCCTACTACTATTCCACCTATGAATCCCCCACAATGGGAAGCCAGGAAGGCCAGGAGAGGGTTTCGACCGAATCCGAAGTCCTGCCTTCTGGCAAACCCAAGGTGATGATCCTGGGTGGCGGCCCTAACCGGATTGGTCAGGGCATCGAGTTTGACTACTGCTGCTGTCACGCCTCCTTTGCCCTGCGGGAGGACGACTACGAGACCATCATGGTCAACTCCAACCCGGAAACAGTCTCGACCGACTACGATACGAGCGATCGCCTCTACTTTGAGCCGCTGACGAAGGAAGACATTCTCAACATTATCGAGGCGGAGTCTCCCAAAGGCATCATCAACCAGTTCGGGGGTCAGACGCCCCTGAAGCTGGCGGTGCCCCTACAAAAGGCACTCCGCAGCTCTGACGAGTATGCGGGCACTGCCATCTGGGGCACCTCCCCCGACTCCATCGATACTGCTGAAGACCGCGAGCGGTTTGAAAAAATCCTGCGGGAGTTGGAGATCCGTCAGCCCGCCAACGGCATTGCCCGCAGTCTGGAGGAAGCGTTGCGTGTGGCCAAGCAGATCGATTACCCGGTGGTGGTGCGCCCCAGCTACGTGCTGGGCGGTCGGGCGATGGAGATCGTCTATTCTGACCAGGAACTCGATCGCTACATGACCTATGCCGTCCAGGTGGAACCCGACCACCCGATTCTGATCGACAAGTACCTGGAAAACGCGATCGAGGTGGATGTAGATGCGATCGCCGACCACACAGGCCGCGTCGTTATCGGCGGCATTATGGAACACATCGAACAGGCAGGCATCCACTCCGGTGACTCCGCCTGCTCGATTCCCACCATCACCCTCTCCCCCGAAATCCTCAACACGATTCGCACCTGGACGGAGAAACTGGCCAAAGCCCTCAAGGTGGTTGGTTTGATGAATGTGCAGTACGCCATCCAGGGAACTGCCGAGGGGGATGTGGTCTACATTCTGGAAGCGAATCCCCGCGCCTCCCGCACCGTGCCGTTTGTGTCAAAGGCGATCGGGCGTCCGCTGGCGAAGCTGGCCTCCCGCGTCATGTCGGGCAAAACCCTGGAGGAGTTGGGCTTCACTGAGGAAATTATTCCCCAGCACATCTCCGTGAAGGAAGCCGTCCTACCTTTCTCGAAGTTCCCCGGCACCGACATCATCCTGGGGCCAGAGATGCGCTCCACAGGTGAGGTAATGGGCATTGATGTGGACTTTGGTCGCGCCTTCGCCAAAGCGGAACTGGCCGCATCTCAGGTGCTCCCCATGAGTGGAACGGTGTTTGTGTCGATGAACGATCGGGACAAGCAATCCGCCGTCCCCGTCGTCAAAGACTTGATGTCTCTGGGTCTGCACGTCGTTGCCACCGAAGGCACCCGGCGCGTGCTGAAGCAGAACGGCGTGGATGTAGAACTGGTACTGAAGGTTCACGAGGGCCGTCCCAATGTGATGGATTCGATCAAGAATCATCAGATTCAACTGGTGGTGAATACACCCCTGGGGGAAACGGCTCAGGAGGACGATCGCGCCATTCGGCGGACAGCGCTGTCCTACAAGATTCCAACGGTGACGACGATCGCGGGGGCGAAGGCGACGACGGCGGCGATCCGATCGTTGCAGGCGGCTCCGCTGGAGGTGAAGGCGTTGCAGGATTATATGGGGTCGTGAGGTGCGATCGCCACAGGTTATTTTGACTGCATCTGAACGCGGCGATCCCCCTTAATCCCCCTTAAAAAGGGGGAAATGGCTCGGAAGCCCCCCTTTTTAAGGGGGGTTAGGGGGGATCAAACCAGGGTTTGTGCAAGCGGCATGAAATCCTGCGCTATCTCATGTCCTCCGATCTTCCAGCAGAGTCGTTTATTCTATAACCAGTGAGGATTCTCCCCCCGTTTCTCAATGGCAAAGATCGCCCTGCTGATTGGCATTAGCGAATACTTCTCTGAATTTACGCCCCTCCCTGGTGCAGCGACTGACGTGGCAGCGATGAAACGGGTATTGGAGGATCAGAGTATTGCCGCCTTCGATCAGATCACCGATCTCCTGAACCCATCAAGACAGGAGATGGAAGAAGCCATCTTTACCCTGTTCAACCATCGGCAGAAGGACGATTTGCTGCTGCTGTACTTTTCAGGACACGGGGTTAAGGATGCTAACGGCAAACTTTACCTGACGACCCGCAGTTCTCGGAAAGAGATGCTGTCGCCTACATCGATCGCCGCCACCAGCATCCATGACCAGATGAGCAACAGCAGAGCAAAACGTCAGGTGTTAATACTCGATTGCTGTTTCAGCGGCGCTTTTGCCGATGGAATGCCCGCAAAAGCCCCCATCGTTGAAGACATCGCTTCTGACCTGCGTCGAGAACTGGTTTCTGAAGGAAATACCGATGTAGAGGGTCGAGCTGTCCTCACCTCTTCCAGCGCCACCCAGTATGCCTTTGAGCAGCCAAACGCGCAATTATCCGTTTATACCCACTACCTGATTGAAGGGCTTGCCACCGGAGCGGCGGATCAAAACAGCGATGGGGAAATTTCGGTGGATGAACTGCATGAGTACGCCCGCAGCAAAGTGCAGGAAGCGGCTCCCGCGATGAAACCGCAGATTTTTGTGGTGCGGGAGGGGTACAAAATTAGGCTGGCCCGCGCTTATCAGGGTGACCCCAAACTGCGGTATCGCAAGGCGGTGGAGGAAATCGTTCAGGAAAATCATGGGGAAATTGAAGGGATCGATCGTCGCACGCTAAATATCCAGTGCCAAGACCTGGGATTATCACCTGATGAGGCAGCGATCATTGAAGCCGAAATTCTGAAGCCTTACCAGGAACGCCGACGCAAACGCCAGGAGTATGAAGAAGCATGGAGGGAAGTCATACAGGAAGGCGCTGTCACCGAGGTAAAGCGCGTCAAATTGAAACGCCTGCAACAAACCCTGCGGCTGGAGGATGCAGATGTGACAGAAATTGAAGCGAAATTTCCACCGCCGATCGTCGAACTTCCACCGAAATCTACGGTTGCTGATCCTGAAGTATCTAAAGTCGGCCGCCAGAAGTTTCTCAGGTGGGCAGGATTGGGGGGCGGTGGATTGATTCTGGGGCTTGTTGCGATCGAAGCAGTTCAGGGACAGCATTCTTCGCCTAAGAGCGACACCAAAGACACCAACGGCAACAGCACAAACAGACCGTCGATCGCCCGACAGCCCTTCACCTTTGAAAGCATCACAGTGAATGAAAAGGGAGAAGAAATCGCTCGCCGTCCTGGACAGGCACAATCTTTCAAGGAAGACCTGGGAAACGGCATCACACTGGAGCTGGTTTCGATACCAGCGGGGTCTTTTACGATGGGATCGCCCGCTAGTGAAAAGGATCGAGAAGCAGATGAAGGGCCACAGCGCACTGTAAATGTACCTGCGTTCTTCATGGGTAAATTTGAAGTGACTCAGGCGCAGTGGAGGGCGATCGCCCAACTTCCCAAAGTCAACATCGATCTGAATCCTGATCCATCCAATTTCAAAGGCGATAATCGTCCCGTCGAGCAAGTTTCCTGGAATGAAGCGGTGGAGTTTTGCGATCGCCTCTCTCGAAAAACGGGACGCACCTACCGCCTGCCCAGCGAAGCTGAATGGGAATATGCCTGTCGTGCCGGAACCACCACACCCTTTCATACGGGCGCAACGCTCACCAACAAACTGGCAAACTCTGCCGCAACTTTTGTTTATGGGTCGGAGCCAAAGGGAGAATATCGGCAGCAAACAACACCTGTTGGGACTTTCCCGCCGAATGCTTTCGGGTTGTGTGATATGCACGGCAACGTCTGGGAATGGTGTCAGGATGTCTACCACAGTAATTATCAAGGAGCACCCAGTAATGGAAGTGCGTGGTTGACGGGAGGAGATGGAAATAGGCTGCTGCGGGGCGGTTCCTGGTTCATCTCTCCGAGGTACTGTCGCTCGGCGTATCGGCTCGGGAGCGTCGCGGACTATCGGTTCGACGGCATCGGTTTTCGCCTTGCCCTTTCCCTCCCTGGGCTTTAATTTCCCTTTCCACTCTTGCCATTTTTCCCTTTACACTTCTTGACTTTTCCCTCTTTCGCGCGTTAGCGCGATCGATTTTTTTTTGGTTTAGACGGCTCTTGCTTCTCCATCGCCAAAACCTCTCGCCCAGACCTCGGAGGTCTTTCCTGGTTGCTCGACAACGTTGACAATGCCCCACAAGACCTCCGAGGTCTGACCACAACCGATCGCGCCCTATGCAACCGGGTTTGGGATGGTGGGGCGATCGCCAACGTTGAGGGTGTAGATTTGCGTAAGAGCGGGTTGGGGAAAGTGGAATACTTCTTGCGCAAATGCTGCGCCCTCCCGACTCAGGCTTTCATCTCCAGCGTTCGCTGAATCAGCGCGGTGAGTTTCTTCACCTCGAAACCTTCCGCCAGTTGAATGACCGTTTTTGCAAAGGCAGCATATTCAGGTTGCGCCACCGCCAGCTTGCGAACTTCTTCCTGAAAACCGAATAAGTCCCCGCTTGCGAGCATTTCACGATATTCCTGAAGTGCTTCAACGGGAGGCGGCACCACTTCTGCTTCCGTCTCGCTCTCAGCTTCAGGTGTGGCGATCGCGGATGCATAAATCCACTCCAGCTTAAGTTGCTCCTGAAGCTGACCGAACAACTCATCAGCCTGCAGGGGTTTTGACAGAAACGCAGTACACCCCGCAGCGATACTCTTTTCCTGATCGATGTCAAAAACACTGGCGGAAGACACAATCACAGGCAGATTTTGAAATGTGGGGTTCTGCCGCAACTGTTGGAGCATCTCAAAGCCATCCATCACGGGCATCGCCAGATCGGTAATGACCAGATCGGGTTGCTCAGCCAGACGGGCCAGCCCTTCCTTGCCGTCGCTCGCCTCTAACACTTCAAATCCAATCGGTTCGAGCAAATTCACAATGACTTCACGGTTCTCCCAGCGATCATCCACCACCAGAATCTTGCGCTTCTCACCCTGGTAACCCGTCACCACACCCCGGAAATTATTGTGAGCCGCCACCGCCCATTTTTGAACCTCTGGCAGTTCAACGTCAAACCAGAAGGTACTGCCGACCCCCAACTGACTTTGCACCTGGAGCTGACTGCCCATCAACTCTACAATCTTCTGGCTAATGGACAATCCTAAACCCGTCCCCTCAGCTTGTTTTTTGCTGCTGCCGACTTGCTCAAAGGGCAGGAAGATTTTCTCCAGTTGCTCCGCTGCCATACCCACACCCGTGTCTTTGACGCTGAAGCGGGCCTTTACAAAGTCAGGTTTTTCCGAGGGTTCAAACTCGACCAGAAATGTGACACTGCCTGCGTCGGTGAATTTGATGGCGTTGCCCAGCAGGTTAATCAGAACCTGTCGTAAACGCTTCTCATCGGCCTGTACACCCGTTGGCAGTTGGCCTGGGGCGTAAATGAAACTGATCCCCTTCTGATCAGCCCGGATGCTGCAAATTTCTGCAATGCCATCCAGGAAAGATGGTAGATGAAATGGACTGGGATGGAGTTCCATCTTACGGGCTTCAATCTTGGATAAGTCCAAAACATCATTAATCAGCATCAGCAAATGGTTGCCGCATTGGTGAATGATATTTGCCCCTTTCCGTCCTTTATCGTTGAGCGATGGGTCTCGTTGCAAAATTTGTGCGTAGCCTAAAATGCCATTGAGCGGGGTACGGAGTTCGTGGCTCATGTTGGCCAGAAATTCACTCTTGGCCTGGTTGGCATTATCTGCTAATTGTTTAGCCGCCTGCAATTCAATCGTGCGATCGGCAACCCGTTTTTCCAAATTGCTAAAGGATTCCTGCAACTGATTTGCCATCTGCACAAATGTATTCGCCAGTGTAGCCATTTCATCGGCTCCAGCATTTTCCCTGGTAGACAGCAAGAGATCCTGATTACTCCATTCCCCTTTAGAGAGTTGTTGGGCGGCAGCGGTAAGGCGAGTAATGGGAATTGAGAGGGTGTTCGATACTCGCATTGCCAAAATAATCACGCCACCTGCAGTGACAACTCCTAAGAGCACCAGGTTCATCGTATGCTGATTCACAGGTTGAAGAAACAACGCTTGAGGACGCACAAACGCAACGATCCAGGGCTGGGTTTTCATGCGCTCCACAACCCCAGCATAGAGTGTTGTGTTGCGACTGGTGAGATAGGTGGTGAAGTAGGGCGTGGCGCTATCGATTTGAGCAATTCCTGCCTTGAAGTCTGGTAAATCGGTTGCCCGTTGCTCTCCCAGTTGACCTGGTAACCGCCGTTGAGCCTGCAACTCAGCCAGTCGTTCAGGAGATAGCGGCACCAGGGAATGAAAAAGATGGTCTGTGGGGGTACCCTGCTCTACCTGAGAAGCCTGAGCCAGACGAATGTGATTTTCATCGAGTAAAATCGGAAAGGACAGATCCCCAGCGAGTTGGCTATTGTTCAGCACCAATTGCTGCAAAATAGCGGCACTGTACTGACTGCGTAGAACACCGATAACCTTGCCTGTATCAGGATTGCGAATGGATTGGCTGAAGTAAAAATACGGTCTGTCATCAATGGATGAGAACTTAACTGCCGAGACGAAGGGTTCTCCAGTTTCCATCGCTGTCTGGAAATAATCATAGTCAGCTTCAGATTGTCCCTGCTTTTGGGCATTGGTGTCTAAAATGTTTGTCCCTTCCAGGTTCAACAGAGCATAGGAGCTAATAAAAACTCGATCTTTCTGTTGCAGCGTTTGTAAGACCTTGAGCGTATCCTGACGTTCTGCTGCTGTGGCGCTCCCCTGTGCCGAACGCTCCAGGTAATTCACCAGTTCAGGCAGTTGTTTTTCGGTGGCAATCACCCTCAGGTTTGCCTGCATAAAGGCATCTAAATGAGCAGCCGTTTCAGATGCAGCGGCTTTCAGTGATTGGTTTGCTGTCTCCAACAATGCCTTACGAGTGGTTTGTTGATTCCATAGTGCCAGCGCTCCCATTGGTACAAGAGCAATCAGGAGAAATGCTGAAAGGAGTTTATTTCGTAGCGTTTGTTTGGCAAAGCTTAGATTCCAGGGTGATGCCTGGGCTTGGGTCTCTGTATGTTTCATGAATTTTCTCCGGTCAGGCAACCAGGTTGGCATAGGATGAACATTCTGTTAAGGAGATTTCTACGAAGGAAATTACCCGTCGTGCGGAGGTCTCCCCCGCTGTGCGGGGGAGACCTCCACACGACGCAGGTCATTTTATTGCTAGAACTCTCCTAAGCTGACCGGATAGTGGCCTCAGCCAGCTTAGCCATTTGATCGACGGTTGTTTTGACAGTTTGCTGTTGGGTGATCATCTTGCCCAACTCAATGGAAAAATCACTGGTTGCTAACTGCGCCCAGTTAGGAAAATGCGGTCCCGTTCCCATCCGATGGAGGATGGCATCAAGCACCACCTCTATATGTCGAGTTGTTTGGGGGGATGCTTTGATTTGCTGCTGGCTGCGCAGATTTTCATAGGTGCTTCTGCGAATACCACTCGCTCCCGTTTCTAAGCTGGCAAGTAGACTCATTTCAGGGCTGGTAATCCATTGCAAGAACACCCAGGCAGCATCTAAATTTTTGCTGTAGCGGGAGAGCATTAAACAACTTCCACCCTGGTGGCTGATACCTGGAACTTCTCCAAAACTGCATTCGGCGGGCGATCGCAAGTCCACTTCTCTGGGGCATGGAGCGGCCTCTGCCAGCCCCACAATCTTGGAGCGTTTAGGATCATCAAATCCTGGAAAAAATTCACCCCAGGAGATATACACTCCAGCTCGGCCCTGCATAAACGCTTCTGCCTGCCCGTGCCAGTCCGATACCTGAGCCTGGGGGACCATGTATCTCCCCAGTTCCATCATGTACTCCAGACCAGCGATCGCCTTTTCGTCGTGGATGGCAGGTTGTCCATCGGTACCAAACACCGATCCGCCAAAAGCCCACAACCAGGCAGTCATATCACAGGTCAATGCATAGGATCCGGGTCGCCATTGTCCAACCGTTCCCGACATTTGGGGTGATTTTGCCTGATGAATTGCCTTAATCACCTCCAGATATTCCGACATGGTAGTCGGAACTTTGAGGTTTAGTTCCTCCAGCACATCCCGTCGATACATCATGATGAAAATGGGAATATCGATGGGAATGCCTCCCAATTGCCCATCGTAGGAGGCAATGTTGTCTAAAAGCGGCACCAGTAAATCATCAAAGTTATAGCCGGGATAGGCAAAGTCTGTCTTTTCTAACAGGCTTTTTGGGTTGATGCTGTCGTTAATAAACCGTCCTATCCAGGACTGATCGATGTAGAAAATATCATGTACTCCTGCCTGTCGAGCTGTGTCCTGGGTAATGCGAGCCAGCACACGATCGAGGGGCAATAAATCCCATTGGACTTCAATCCCTGTCAGGGGAATAAACTGTTCGCGAGTCATGCGCCAAAGTACCTGGCTGGGCGGAGTGTCTTCCGTCACGATGCGAATCGTTTGTCCCTTGAGAGACTTACCAATGTCCTTGAGAAACTGTTTTTGGTCAGAGGTGAGCAACTCTACCAATTCAGATGAGGTTGATTGGGATGATTGACCTATCAACGACTGACTACAACCGCTTAAAAAACGAGCGCTACTAAATCCAAACCCTGCCAGTGCCGCAAAGCGAATAAACTCTCGGCGGTTGATCTGCCCTCGCCGGAATTGCTTGACTGCTTTAGCAATTGCCAATCGCTGTTGATAGTCTTTGTTATCCATACCTTCCTCTGTGTGTCAAGGCAGAACACCCAGCAAAAATTTTGTTGCCCACATATAGTTCCCGGCTTCCTTTTCTTGCAAAC
>JBIKWV010000875.1:0-2995 GCA_044356135.1 Elainellaceae cyanobacterium | reverse complement strand
ATGTGCCCAACTTCATGCGGCTCTGCTGCAGCTAACGATTCCAGGGGCGCTCCTATTGCGCTGGGGTTCACTCTCACCCCTAGCGGAATCCACAAATGATCATCCCGTAGTGCGGCTTCTAAGAATTCTGATGGTACCTTGGCTTGCCAACGGGATCGTCTTCCTTCCTTCATCGCCCATTCTAAAAGCTGGCTATCAAAGGATCTGAGCACAGCTATCTTGCCATTCTCCAGATATTCCACCCCATCTTCTGCCCACTTTGTTATCGGCTGGGAAGTCTCAATGATGCGGTATTGAGTCTTCCAGTATGGGTCATTACTCAGTTCCTGTTCGACATCGCTGCGACTATCCTGATCGGTCAGAATCTTTAATTGCAAGCCTAGCTCTCTGGCGACCGTGGCAAAGAATCGCAAATGAACGAGTTCTACTTCAGTTTGATTTTCTGTTCGTCCCCGAACGTAATTCATGTGAAGCATCTGAGTGTTGCCGCTGGGAGTTTTCTTGTGTGGCATCGCTCCTCCCGTATCGACAGGTGGCAACAATGGCGGAGAATCAGTTGCAGGGCGTTCTATACTGACGGGTTGGATCTGATCATTCACTTTAGGAACTTTGGGGTATTTTAGTCAGAGGGGTTAATAAAATAAGTTGTTGATGTTGCAGCGATCGCACATCTGCCAAGGTTGCCTCTGTACTCTGCAAAATCTGCTCCACCGTTTTCTGCGCCGCAGGATTTCCAGCACAACCTTTGAGAAATTGCCACTCTGAATCACTGAGGCGAACGATCTGATAGTCAAAATTGAAAAACTGTTGACTCTCTTGCCATCCTTGAATACAAGGACTCGGTTCCGGTGTGGCGGCGAGCAGCAGAGCATCGGATGACCAATCCTGTCGAACAATGGGGCTGCGTCCCAGGAAAAACTCATAGTGAGAAATTGCTTGCGGATCCAGCAGTTCAATGAGCCGATAGCGCTGGCGATCGCTCAAATCTTGAGACCGTCTTAGCAAGTCAGTTGCTTTGCCAATCAATCGATCTAAAGTCCAAACTTGTGGGTTAGAAAAACCAATAAACTCCAACCCCGACGCATCAATTAATTCAAAGACTGTCTTGATGTTGTAATCGATCTCCTGGGGATGTACATACATATCCGCAAAGTAACCATCCTGTTGATTTTCCCAGGACCAACGTTCCTCCTCTCGTTTACGCAGACGATTGTTTTCTGGTAGTGCAGCAAACAATTGTCGTCCGATGGCCACACCGTCAGTGTAATCGCCCCGTTGATCTCCTTGTAATAAGGCGATCGCCTCCTGCATCAACTGGATCTCCCAGCGACCCAGCTCACCATAGACAAAAATATGGAGCAGACCCCCTGGGGCCAGTTTGTTGGCCAAAGCTTGAATGCCGCGAATCGGATCCGGCGTATGGTGCAACACCCCCACGCAGTTAATCAGATCAAACTCACCTGAGAGTTGCTCCACATCAAACAAACTGAGGTGATGAAACTCCACTCCTGTTGCCCCTGACTTCTGGCAACGCTCCTTTGCTACCGCCAACGCGACCGCACTCAGATCGATGCCCACGACGGTTGCATCCGGATTCAAATGCACCAGATATTCCGTTCCAACTCCCGTGCCACAGCCCGCATCCAGAATCCGAGCATTCTGCCGTGCTGGTTTTTGTCCGGTGCAAAAGTTATAGGCAGTTAGCCAATTCCAGCGCCAGTTATAGCCTGGAGGGGGTTCGTCCAGCAACGGTTCAGGTGGAAAGGGATAGGTGTTGTAGAGGTTGGCAACGGCGGCATTAATAGACTGGGAATCTGACATAATCGCTAAGGCTATTGGGGCGGTTGGTTTTTGATCAATAGTTCCAGGCGAGATAGGGCGCTAACTGTTGCTTCGCGCACATAGGAGTCAGTGGAGTCATCCTGGCTCAAAGCCGTCAACACTTCAACCCCCCGCGCATCTCCGATCGAACCCAAAGCATTGACAATCGAAATTGCCAGAGCCGGATTGTCTGTTGCTTGCAATACTTCAATCAAAGCATCAACAACGGGAGTGCCAATCTCTCCCATCGCCATCACCGCTGCAATATGGACAACCGGATTTGGATCATGCAGTGCCGTTGTTAAGCCTTGCACTCCCTCAGCCGGAAACGGATCATCCGGATAATTGATCGCAACCTGTGCCAGAGCTTTAGCAGCACTTCCCCGAACAGTCACATTGTCACTCCTTAACAATGCTTCGACCAGGGGTGGCACCGCATCAAACCCGATCACCCCTAAGGCTTTTACCGCCGCCCGCCGATAGGTGGTATCTTCCTCATCCAGAATACTCATGAGGCGAGGGATGGTGGTTTCATCTAGGTTTTCTGCCAGTTCCCACATTGCCTGATCTCGCAGGTGGGGATTGGGATGCTTGAGTTGTTGAAACAGTTCTTCGGTGGTTGGCATAATCGCTGTTTGAACGAGTAAGGGGAATGGGATGAATCGTGCCCTGGTCAAATCTATTGCACTTCCCGTTCGGGTGATGTACGGGGTGCAGGGGTGTGTCCCCCTTGAGGGGGTCGGGGGGTCCCCCTGCGTGGGGGCACCGCCCCCACACCCCCTGCACCTTATGCGAATGAAAACCGCTATATATCAGTTTCATACTCTTTTCAGTGAATGATTTTAGTGAATGATTTCAGTTAATGAACGATCGCCAGCTTAGAGTTGGCTTTGGCTCGAACTAGCCAGTCACTATCATCGGCAACGATTGCATACCCACTGGTATCACCCAGTTGTTCCAATGCGATCAACGCCGCATATTTCAAGTCCCAGATTTTGGTTTCCAGGCAGGCTTTCAAGTCTAGAATAGCGCGTGGATCGCCGAGCTCTGCCAGGGCGATCGCCGCTGCCGCTCGTGATTTCTGAAATTGGGGTTGTTTGTTATGTAAAGCTTCAATCAATAAATCATAGGCGGGTGCATGTTTCAGCCAACCAAACAACTTCATCACATGGAA
>JBIKWV010000874.1:0-2998 GCA_044356135.1 Elainellaceae cyanobacterium | reverse complement strand
TAGCCCGCAAGACAATTTGCTTTTCCAAGTTGGAGTGGTTGCATGATACGGTGATTGGCATGTTCATCAACCGATTTGAGTTTGGATTACAGATTTAGCTGCCCTTCCACAGGTCTAGAACACTACCCACCACAGGCATCACCCTTGCTTCTGGTGCGACCAACATCGTGAGCAATGGCATCGCTGCACCAACAGCAAACGAGCCTGCCGACGCAAATGCGGCTTGAATCGGTCGAGCCGCCAGGGTATCGGAGATGCCCTGTTCATCACGGGCGTGCGCTCCTAACGCGTCATGGAGCATCAATTGCTCAGCAACCTGTTGCGCCAACACCGGATCAAGTCCACGCTCCACGTAGATTAAAGCTAATTCCTTCCGCTCAGAGGGTTCGTCGATCAGCAGTTCTTTCCGTTCACGCGAGAGGTCTGCTTTCTCAGTATCAGATTGTGAACTGACTGAGACATACTCTCCCGCTGCCATTGACATCGCCCCGGCCACTAAACCAGCCACCCCAGCCACTAAGACTCCGCTTCGAGACGTGTTCGATGCCGCCACCCCAACAATTAGGCTTGCAGTTGACACAATGCCGTCGTTTGCACCCAATACTGCGGCACGTAGCCAACCGATGCGGACTGTACGATGATATTCTCTATGGCTTCTGGGCATGTTCTTTCTCTCTTTATTTCGCCTCATCAACCATCTGAATCGTCATTTCCTCAACCTCTTTGGCAACTTGAGTTAACACTGCATCCTCTGATAGCCCTGCCAACATTTGCCCTGGTTTAATCAGTCCGATCTTCGTTGTTCCTTTTTCTGTAAAGACAGAGATCCGACAGGGCAACACCATATTCAAGCGCATATCGGTTGCTAAAACTTTTGCTGCCTGCCCTGGATTGCAGACTTCAAAAATCTTACACTCTTCATCAAATGCGATACTTTTACTGCGCAGTGTCGCTCCCAGGTCGTGGATATGGAGTACCCCAAAGCCATGATGCAAAACCGCAGATTCCAGGTCTGCCGATGCTTGTTTAAATGATTTTTGAGTTTCAACAATGTAATACATTAGAACATCCCAACTCGATCACTTCTGACTACTAACACCATCCGTCATTCGTCCACACATCTCATTGGGATGGATGCGGTAGAGCGCCATCACCTCCGCCCGCCCCCAGACATCAATCCACGTTCGGTTGATCGCGGGCGAAAGGGTTGGATTTTTCTGTTTGACCAACTGCATAACGCGATCGATATCTTGCTGCTCGGTGATGTGTTCGGCTCGCCCTGTCACTGTGACGCTGCGCCAATGCTTGAGATCGTGAACATCTTCCACTTGCAAACAAACTTCTGGATTTGCATTCATATACTGCGTCTTCATTCCAACGGTGGTGAAGATGTAGATATCTGGATCGTCGAAGTAGTAGTGCATGGGTACAACATACGGATGTCCATCCAGGGCACAACCCAGATGCCCAATTCCAACTTTCTGCAAGAGATCATGGATATCTTTGGTGTTCATTTCATCGATATCTAACATAGAGATGCTCCAGAATCCAGATTGCGATCGCCCATCTCCAGCAAGGGACTAAGACGAGCAATCAAGTCAACTACGTTGGCATTGCAGTCTACCGGACTAACCCCAAGTTCAGCAGTTCTTGAGGCGATGCTAATAGGTCAATACCTACAAAGAAAATCTTTCCTTCAGGATTGAGCAAAAAACGCCATGCCACATTGATGCCAACCTTGTCGCCAAACCAGGGCGTTTGCACCTTCCCGGTTACTTTGATCTGGGTGAAGTCCCCTTCTGCTGGCTCAGTCACCCCTCGTTCGGGTAGCAGCTTGAGTCCATAGCAGTCTTCTCGCATATACGTGAGAATGTCCTGCTGACCAACGATCGGTTCCTGGAACGGAGGTTTCAGGGCACCCTCTTCAGCAAATAACGCCACAGCCGCCTGGAAATCAAAGGCGTTCATGTTGTCTATATAGCTGAGCACTGTTGTATTGCTGATACCCTGAATCTTGACATTGGTTCGAGGGGCCGTCTCTTGAGGACTCACAGGTTCCTGGACTTTTGCAGTACCGCCCGTCGGAGAATAGCCCATATTCACGACAACATCCTGGAAGACAGTGAGCTGCTGCCCTCCTTCCAGTTGACGGATAGCCTGGAGCAATTCGGTTGCCTTTGCAGACAATTGATAGCCTTTGGGAATAGGAGCTACAATTTTCTGCTTCATCCACTCGCTCAACTGATACCAGAAGCCCAACTTAACATTGGTACCAAACGACGAATAGGTGCGGCAGATGGGTGTATCTGTGTGATTGACCAGATCGCACATTACCTGTGTTTGTTCCAGCGCAGGCATCTGCTTGATTTGAGTCAGGGTCGTTTCTGCAAACATCATATTGACGACTTGCATTGCAGCAGGAGTGATAGTCACACCCATTTCAGTGTATGCGAACCAAAGTAAAGCCAACTGATCTTCAGCATTGAGCTGGTTGAATAAGGCAACAATTTCTGGAACTACATCAGCAACTTGAGTATCAGGGAAAATAGAGCGAGCCGAATCAATGGTAAATGGCATGATCAAAGCCTCCAAAAATGGGCTAAGAAATTTGGCTAATCAGCATTGAATGAGATACGTACTTTAGACGAGCAGAGGGATTTACGTCTGACTGACCGCAAAGGCAATCCATACCACTAAAGACACGAGCAGGATAGCGACTGCCCCCAAGAAGAGATAACGCTGCTGCTGTTTTGGGGAAGGATATTCTGCTTTGGACATTTCAGGTTCAATTGCATAGTTGTTAACGATTCCCTCATCATCCACTGTGTAGCCAGCGGCCAGGGGTTCATGGAGCGGTGCACTGGCTTCGTGGCGTATATTTGCTTGAACCTCAGCAGGGATTAGCTCGCTACCATCACTGGGAGGATGTACGACTGCTTTCTTCTCTTTCTCTTTATCGGTGTAACTCATGGTTATCGTACCTCATCAAAAAGTTAAC
>JBIKWV010000062.1:0-10707 GCA_044356135.1 Elainellaceae cyanobacterium | reverse complement strand
TTGCTATTGTTGAAAGCCAGCGGAAAACAAAAGCGCGGTTGATGAGAACCCTGAGCCTGTTTGAGGAGGATCGCCTGAGCCTGCCGAAAAGCATCGAGCTATCGGCAGAATCGCTGCGTCACTATGGCGACCTCTACAAACACTGGGCGATCGCCTTCTCTGGGGGCAAGGACTCAACCGCCACCGTCACCCTCGTTGCTCATCTGATTGAGACGGGGCAAATTGACAAACCCGAAAGCTTAACGATTCTCTATGCCGACACCCGTCAGGAGTTGCCGCCGCTCCATGTAAGTGCGCTCAACATTCTGGATGCTTTGCGCGATCGCCTTCAACCTCACTTCCAGAAAGGCGGTTTCGAGACTCGGGTGGTTCAGCCCGACCTTGACTACCGCTATTTCGTCTATATATTAGGGCGTGGAGTACCGCCACCCTCCAATACGTTTCGCTGGTGTACGCCTAAGCTGAAAGTGATGAGCATGGAGCGGGAGTTGGAATCGTTACGCCAGGAGCGGGGCGAGAAATTCCTGATGCTGACGGGCGTGCGAATTGGCGAAAGTGCTGCCCGCGACCAGCGGATTGCCGTGAGCTGCACCAAGGATGGGGGAGAGTGTGGGCAGGGATGGTTCCAGCACTCGGCTTCGGGTGCTGTAGCAGACACTCTGGCTCCAATCGTTCATTGGCGGGTGTGCCATGTCTGGGACTGGTTACTTCAGGCTGACCTGGAACTGGGCTTTCCGACTTTTGAAATCGCCAGAATTTACGGTCAGGAAGTCAGCGACGGAGAAGAACCACTCAATGCCAGGACAGGTTGTATCGGTTGCCCACTGGTACAGAAGGATGCTGCCCTCGATCGCCTGATTGCTCAACCGGAGTGGTCGTATCTTGCGCCCTTGCAACAACTCAGACCCCTGTACTGGGAAATTAAAAAGCCCCAGTATCGCCATCGTAAGCACGGAGAAATCAATAAGGATGGGTCACTGGCAGCCAAGCAGAATCGGTTGGGGCCGTTAACTCTGGATGCCCGAAGATGGATGCTGGATCAGGTTTTGGCGATTCAAGCTGAGGTGAATACAGCCGCACAGTTGCTGGGCAAGCCAGAGATCAGTTTGATTAATGGTGAAGAACTGGCACGGATTGAGGAGCTGATTGCGGCTAACACCTACCCTGAAAAGTGGGATGGGACGGAGCATCGAGGCGATGAGTGGCTTCCTGAGATCCTACCCGATGGGAGTGTGCAACCCTTACTATTCAATAACTTTTAACCACGATGCCGCGTCTCTATCTCGATGTTTGTTGGTTTAACCGCCCCTTTGTTGATCAGAGCCAAGCTCGTATCCCTTTAAGCAGGAGACTTTGACAATGAACCCAATGGAGCTTGGACGACAAGGTTTGGCGGTGTTGCGTAAGGAACTCGGCTACGTTGGGATGGTGCGTTTTCTGCATCAGTTTGATGCAGGAAGTGGCGATTACACAGAGGAGCGCCACCAGTGGCAGGATGGGTTGACTGTATCAGACTTGATGACGCAGATTAAGAAACGCCGCAGTCAAGCGTGATTTATTACCAGGTGTGAGGGAATCTATGGAAAAACGAACTATTGCTCAGGCAGCGATCGAGGTTTTGAAGGAAGCGAAGCAGCCTTTGACGGCAGCCGAAATTACTCAGGCAATTCTAGATAAAGGGTTGTACACATTTAATACGAAGGATCCGAGAGCGATGGTGCGTGGAGCGATTGAGCGGCGTTGTGAGGGAGGAAACCCAAAAACAACTGTGGCTCCGACTTACTTTAAAAAACAATCTGAAGGTCAGTATGACCTGAAGTAGTTATCCGAATGAATCTTCTGAAAAACACAGAGTTTCTCTACCGATGACCGGTGATCATTACAGTCTGAATGATGCTCTCAACTCCTTTAATTGCTGGATCGGCGGACAAGTATCCAATGCCCCGATGAAGATGAAGACGAAACTGAGTTGCTAACACATCTGGATCTGTGCCCATGCCATCTTGATAGCAACGCTGCCTCAGAGCGATCGCCAGCACATCTGCGATCGCCCCTCCAAATACTTGCCAGGTCATCTCCACATTACTGTCAGCAGGAATTGCGATTGGTGAAGGAGGAGTGGGTTCTGCTAAGGAGCGGCAAAACGCCCAGCGACAGAGGATGTTCCATTGGTCAACTTTGGTAACACGCTTGATCTTGATCAGTTGATCCTTTGCAGCTTGAGAAATGCGAATTCGTTCGACGGGAGGTTCCATAAACAACCAGGAGAACTAGGGAATTAGTGTTTTCCAATTACCGTTGGATAGATTTCGTAAACCAGGCAAATCCAAAGTAGCCGCCTCAAAGACTGGTGTTTCAGCAAAGATGTCAAATAGGCTAAGAAGATGAATTTTAAATTTCTGATCTAGTTCAGGATCTTTATTCAAACGTGTTTTGAAGCCACTTGTGTAGCCTGTACCTGAAAGCATGACACCAATTTGAGCATGGTGAAGAACAAGATTTCCGTAAAACTCTGCTGCCCTTGAAGCATCAAAGCGATTCCTTTCAAGTTTAGATTGAAAATAGATTTTACACCTGTTGAACTCACCGAAACCATCAACACCTTCATCCTTTCCTCTTGGTCCTGCCTGAATCCCTAAGTAGGTTGCAAAGCGACGACCCAATTCCTGTTTTGTCAAATTCTCGGCGTTAAGGATTCCATTAGTGATCGCATCAATTGCCAAAAAATCGGTCATGCTTCGACACTGACCTTCTCGATAAGTTTGTTATACAAGAGCCGAACTCCGGTAACAGTACATTCGCTTGTTTTCTGAATCATTCCAAGTTCAGCAAGCTTATGAGCTGTCTCCAAAGCTAATGCTAGCTTGTAATTAGTGGAACCCAATGTTTTAGGGTACTCTGGTAGCTGGCTCACTTCTAAATGTTGATTCTTGGAGTAGAAATAGACATAGTTAATTGCTGATTCAACAACAATTTTTACAGAAAGCGCCAAACTAGACGCTAATTTGTTGAGCATCTTTATTTCAGAGTCGGTGAACTTTAGATTCACTTCCTCTATATCATCAGAATTTAGTTGTTGGATACCTTCCTGAATAGCGATATCTCGCAAAGCATCCTGAGTAGAAGGATGAGCCTGATTGATATTTTGAGTGGTAGGTTCATTATGAACAGAAGACATGGGTTATGACTCCAGTAGGAGTAATGAACAGAAATACTCTTGTAAACTCTCGTAACCTGGATAGTTCCATATATAGCGCTTATCTTTATAGATAGCCACCTGCATTTCTTGTTGTACGTCTGGCATTGGAGGAGCCATGAAGCAACGGCTTGGCTTTTCAGTGGTTTGATTGACTACCTCTTGAATTTCGCTTGTCTCAACTCCAAGCGGAACGACAATTGTCCGAGGCGATACTCCTGTTTTTGCTTCTAGCTGATTAATGACAGATAATGTTCTGGGTAGGTTGCGGAGAGCCTTAATCTCTTGAGATTTATTGATGGGAACTAATACCAGATCAGGTTCGTTGTCAACAATTAGCCTGACCGTGTTTTGCAAAGGACTGTCTACATCCAGGACAACGTGATCATACTGTTCTGGTTTCGCTAGTCGCCTAATTGACTCACGATTTTTGTTCCAGATTAGTGAAATGCTATCCTTAATCAAAATGTCTTTTAACTTCTTAGGAACTCCATCAGAGTAAAATTGCCAGAAATCGGCTTGATCATCGCAATCCACCAAAAGAATTCTACCAATTTGAGATTGCAATGCCCCTGCTACATGAATAGCGAGGGTGGTTTTGCCGACGCCACCATCATTATGAGTGCAGAGGATAATCATGTTGCTACTGGGTTCTATATTCTACCCTTAAGGTTCCCCAATCAAGCCTAGCGCGCGCTCCTCATTAATCTCTGTTTTACCATTTGATCATAATCTACCAGAAGTAGCCGGATTTTATCTGGGTCTGGTGTTTGGTGTGATCGTACTTCAGCAAGTATTCACGAGATATCGCCCCGTTCTCCCGCAACCGCTTCACCTCCGCCTTGCCGATCTCGGTATCCGTCGAGAGCAGAAGTACCTGGTGGCTGGCTTGCGGGAAGTAGCGATCGACCAGATTATTGCGGTGAGAGGAATCAAGCCGACCTAGTGGAGTATCGATCGCCACAGGCAGTTGCCGACCAGAGGCGCGGGCTAATCCCCACAATAGAGAAATTGCCAATAACTGCTTCTCCCCAGCAGACAGCCGATGTTTGGGTACGGTTTGCCCTTCGTAGTCAAACAGAGAGAGGCTGAAGGTTTCGGTGTCGATTTGAACCCGATGAACCAAATTCGATTTATGCAGCAAGTAGAGGAAGCACTCTGTCACCAGAGTCTCAAGCTGATTGAGCTTGCGCAGTTTCAGCTTTTGCTTGAACACTTTAAGGGTGTCTTGAACTTTGGCGATCGCCGCCAGAGTATGCTCATCATTCTTGCGGTCGATCGCCATCTTGCCATAGTCCATCAGCTCTTGCTTGGTACGAGCGAGGGTTTGTTCTGCTTGCTCAAGCAGCCGTTGACTGTGTTCCCGATCAGATCGGAGGCTCACAACCTCTGCCTGGGTCTGGCGCACCTGCTGCACTAACTTGTCATAGATCTCTGGAGAAGCAGCGGTGGCGAGATAGCGTTCGATGGTTTCAATCTCCTCCTGGCAGATCTGAAGCTGCTTGAGTTGTTCTGTTGCCACCTGGCGTTGGTGAGGTAGACCGTATTGCAGCGTGTGCGTCAGTTGGTGCAGGGTGTCCGCATCTGCACCCAACCAGGTGTCCCCTGAGTTCTGCGACATTTCCTTCTCCTGTTTCGTCAGGAATGAGCGGATTTGTCGAAGTTGTTTCGTGTCCAGGTCGAGCGATTTAACAAACTGAAGCAAGTCCTGGCTCCGTTCCTTCAACAACTCTTTAGCGATCTCTCGCTGCTGTTGCCGAACCTCCTGTTGTGCCTGAATTTCCGCCTCCTCTAGCAAGGGCTGAATTAACGCGAGAGGTAAAATTCCTGCTGCGATCTCTCGTAAGGCAGCACGGTGAGCATCTGCTTTACTGTTTGCCTGCTGAAGTTGTTTCTCTTGATGCGTTCGCTCGGCTGCAATCTTGCCTCCCTCAATGAGAAAACGTTCCTCCGCCTGCCGTAGTTTCTCCTCTGCTTTTTCCAGTTTCGGTTGGATTGCCGCAATCTTCTTCTTGATAGACAGCCGCTCCTGCTCCTGAGATTCCAGGCGTTGCTCAATTTCCACCAACTGAGCCTGTTCTACAGCCGATGCCAATACTTTGCGTTTGCGGGAAGTTAGCACATCGAGATCAGCGGAAAGGCGATCGGGGAGTTCGAGTCCCAGGAGCGATCGCATCGCACTCATTACGGATTGGGGCAGAGTGTCCTGGTCGGCCAATTCACCGACCTGCTCCCCGTCAAACAGAAATAGGCGAGAGATTCCTAGAGGCAGTAAGTCCTCAATGCGCTCATCCCATTTCTGCGCCAAATCGGGAGCGATTTCGCCGTTGACGGCAATCCTTAAAGTATCTCGATTACTAATCTGCTCCGTCCAGGTACGGTAGATTCTAAACTCAGTGGGTTGCGCCTCATTATTCAAGGTCTGCTGGAACACCAGTTCAATTGAGGAATCCTGCGCTCGTCGGTTAATGCACTGTTTAAGGAATTCGGGGTAGCTGAGGTTGCCGCGTGTCGAGCAGGGGGCACGATGCCCATAGAGTGCCAGACGAATGGCATCCATCAGCGTCGTTTTACCACCACCATTCATCCCACCAAATAGAATGATGGTCTGCTGCTCCTTGCCGGGGCGAAGATTGAAGACCTGTCGTCCTTTGTAGGGACCGAAGTTTTCTAACACTAATTCTTGAAAAATCATCCATGCCCCTTAAATTTCAGGTCTGCCCAGGAAGACGCTGGCTTATCGGTAAGCTGCTTGACGGTCTCTACGTCTCCAGCTTTGGCTGCTTTCTTGATGTTCCAGTTCAGGTGGGCGTTGTCGATCGCCTCCTCCTTCGGGCGAGAACTGGTCTCGAAGTGCTTTTCAAGTGCATCAATAATGCCGACCCGCCGCGACATTGTTTGAAACCTGCGTTCTGTACTGAGCAGTCGAGTCATCAGTTCAAAGTGCATGGGGTCGTCGCAAAGTTCCTCTAGTATGCTCCACTCGTCCAAGCCTAGAAAAGACGAATCACTCATGGAGCGAAGATCTTGAAAGGGAGTGCCTGTAACTGCTTCATAAATTCGAGGGAGAGCGTCATCAAATTCATGCTTCTCTTCTAACCAGATGCGACGAATTTCGCTCAGTTCGGCAGGTGAGATTAACTCGATGGTTTTCATCTCGTCGGGTGCTTTTTCTCGCACGATCGCCTGAGTTGTAAGCAGGCGACGCAGTAGATATTCTCGCCAGGATTTGATGTAGGGACCGGGAACGTTTGTCACTTCTTTGGCGTTGGAGTCTTCTGCATCGCGTTCAAACAGGTGAACGTTGCCGCCGATACGTCGAAAATCACGGTTCTCACGTTCCTGAAGACGTTTCTCATCGTCGCGGAAGTCGAGTTCGTTGCGAAAGTCAAGTAGAGGCTGCATCCATTCTTTTGAGTCGTCATTCAGGATCATTGCTTCCATTGACTTGTCCCGATCGACCAAAGTACAGACCCAGCAGCCAAACCGAGAGCTGCCGCAGCTTGGGGTAGAAGTATCGACCACCAGGGGACATTCATTATCCGCAGTTGCCCCCCGGTAAATGGTAAACAGGTCTTTGTTGCTGTGCCCCCAGGGATTTTGCCACTGCATGAGGTAGAGCCAAACCTCATCGTTGCCCCAGTCCTCGATCGGGCTGTAGATCAGGGAGTTCGGCAGGCTGGCATTGGGGCTGAGGCGATCGCGCACTCGTTTTTCGGCGTGTTTCGCCATTGTTGCCGCTCGTTTTTGGCTTTCGGCTTTGCGAGTGCCTAGTACCAGAATCGTTTCGCCGCTGGCTCGGACGATATCGCGAATAAAACGATTGGCGGGATGGATCTTGAGCCGTTCGGTACACCAGCGAAATTTCTGCCGGGGGGCGGGGTAACCTTTGCCTATTAAGTTGACCCAAAAGCTATCCTGAACTTCAGGCTGGAGCGGGTGGGGATGGAATGGCAGATCTTTTTGTTTAGCGGCGATCGCCATTTGCTCCAGAGATTGATGAACCCAGGCGGCAATGACGGGGTTTTCAACGCGGGTGTCGGTAGAAATAATGTGGACAGGTTTGGTGCGTTGGTGGGCGGGGAGGGTGGCGATCGCGTTCCACACCAACTGAAGCACTGCGGTTGAGTCTTTGCCGCCAGAGTAGCCGACAATCCAGGGAATTGCGTCAAGACATTACAGCTCTTGAATTTTGGTCGTCAGCGCTTTTAACGCCTTGACAAATTCAGGGACAGAAAGTTGTTCAATCTGCCCCTGTTTAAAATCCTCCTTGTAGCAACCTCTAATCAATCTGCATCATTCGACTAGCAACGCTAATCACCTCCATTGAGTTTTTGATAGCGATCGGACGGCTCCACGCACTCCCCGCTATGATGTTGCGGTTATGCAGTAGCAGGATCATGCGCTCAACAGCTTGACGAGAAGCGGTTAAGGTCATTTTTACAGGCTCCTCGTGTGGGAAGGGTTGGGCAGCATTGCCTTCGGGTGGTTGTCCAGCATCATTCTCAGAATCTCTGTCAATGAACATTACAAATACTCCTAAAACTCAAGGAAGACTGTCACACTTGGCTGTCACAGTCCATTTGGTCTTAGCCTAGATTACCACAGTCCAATTGGACTGTATACGGGGACGCGAAGCTCTGACACGATTGATCATGCTTGAGGTAAGCCGTGTTTGGAGAGTATGGGAAAAGCGGGTAGAGTCCTAAAAACAGTTATGCAGAGCTACGGCATCAGTCAGGGGAAACTAGCCGCAGCAATGGGGATTGGTGCGTCTAACGTCTACCGTTGGGCAAATGAGGTTAGAGACCCGACCTCAGAAACCGTGATGGCAATCATCCAGGCTCTGGAAGGCATAAATTCTGAAGCGGCATCGGAGTTTAAGCGGCTTTACATGGACGGCGCAGAACCTTAAGCAATTCTCCAGCGCTCACGATGCCATCGAATGGCTTCTAGTCTGGGGTAAAACTGGGTTTGATTTGGTAGGAAGATCGGCTCGTTATTAAAGGCTTGCATTGGCTTCGTATCAATCGCTGACTCCTCATGAATACGATTTTCTGGAAGGATGATTGTGTAATCATCGCTTATACCAAACCATCCATGATCAAATGCCCAATGATGATTCTTGCAGAGTGATAAACCGTTATCATATCGATCATCTCTAAATGTAGAGAACGGTAAAATATGTGATCCGTCTACAATATTTTCACTATCCTGACTGATTACTCTCAATCTACAGAATGCACAACGTTGATCATATAACGCAAGAACTTCTTTGCGAAAGGTGGCACTTCTTCTATAGGCTTCAACTTCATCTTCCTGCTTAAGTTCTTCAACGGAATAAACCGCTCCACCTCTTTCTCGTAATGCAAATCGAAACTGCTCAAATGAATGAATTCTTAAAAGCTCTTGTATCTGTGCAAATTTTTCGGGAAACCATTTGTTGATCAACGCATAAATTAAACTGTTTCTGTAACTGGGATTTTTTAGCAAATCAAATAACTCATCATCAAAATATCCATACAGCACATTATCTCTTATTTTCTTTAACGTGTTGAGTTTACCACCTGAGAACAAAACTTGTTCATGTCCGGGAATCGGAACCAGATGCCAAAAAGCCTGAGCCGGACGACTCATGTGATAGAAGGGCTGTGCGGGATTTGCTTGATGGAAAGCGGTGCTGAGGCGATCGCGGTATTTAATAAAGATTGAAATCAATTCAGGCGAAATCGCAAACCTATTTTCAGAAATTAAGCCTTGCTCAACCAACTCAATGAGCGATAACAACAGAAGCGGCTGGTAGGGAGCCTGACCGTGAGCTTTATCAATCCGTAAGCTCGTAAACCGCTTGATGTAGTAGTTTAAATCCTTATTCATCCATGCTCTGGCTAATTTACCAGGTTGTCATACTCTTCAAGACTCCGATAGCCATTTCTAAGATACTCTGGAGGTTCCTTAAACTTGTCAGTCTGTGAAATTTCTTCAATTCGGTCGAACTGACCTGGAAACCAGTGTGCAGCTAAAACTGTAATCAGACTACTTCTTGACAGCGGATCTTGTAGAAACTCAAACAAGTCTTCATCCAAATATGCAAATTTAATTGCTCGTCTAACTTCTGCAAGGGTTTTAAGCTTTTCTTTAGAGCCAATTACTTTCTCATACCCAGGATTTGCCCAAAGATGCCAAAACTTGCCGCTTCTCATGTGAAAAAAAGGTCTAGAGATATCTGGATGATGGTTAAAGGAACCTAAGTAACTCCAATATTTGAGAAACGTGTGAACCAGTGCAGGAGTTAAATGAATTTCGTTTCTTGTAATGGCTTCCTTTCTGATTTGCTCAATAACGGATAGGAGAAGAATCGGCTTATGGGGGGCTACGCCATGAGCGCGATCGACTCGCAACCGCTGAAACCTTTTAGCGTAGTAGTTCAGAGCCTCTATTTTGGCTACTCCCTCTCTCATTGATAAGTCTGACGGATTCTTTACTCTCAAACTCTACCAGAACACTTAAACACTTCTGCTTCAGTTTTTCACGGGTTAGCTTTGCCTGTGCTTCCAAAACATCGCGGCGCTGCTGCAACTGCTCCACCTCTGCCAGCTCCCGTACCAGAGCTGCTTCGATGACTTCCTCTCGCTGCTTGAGTCCTTGAGCGATCGCATCAGCATCCTCCTGAGACAGATGAGGCGAGGCAATCAGCCGCATCCTACCACCCACTCGAATCAGTGCCGAAACACCTTTCGCCGCCACCGTCAGTGAAGTGCTGGAGAAGAAGCCGACAGCGCGATCGTAGGTGAGCGATCGCTCCAGGCAAGGGACGTAGAAGTCCTCTAGCAGTTTGTGGCGATCGCTGCGGTACTGATTTCGTAAGTCGAGATCCTTCAGACTCAAAGAGCAGGCTCCTGATAATCCTGTCTTTAGTCTGCCCCACTCCAGAGCAACCGAATACGACGACTGAACCCACCCCGCTCAAGCTGTCTTCGTTTTTGCTCTTTCAAAACGGTCTCTCGGTCAATCTCATAAACTGCCATGAGAGCATCCATGACCTCGTACAAATCAGCCAGTTCCATTACCAAATCTGCGTTAGTCGCTGCTGCTACCTCTTGCGCTTCTTCCACCAACTTTGCTCGCAAAGCCTGACGGAAGTCTTCCTCCTCCATCAATTCCACAGCATACTCTCGCCCTGCTGCTTGAATGATCTCAGGAATGCGATCGCGCACCAATTTGTTGTAAGACCTTTTCATCGGGAGGATTCTCCGCAAGTACCCGACCGCTTCAGTATTGCCTGCTAACGAGCCAGAACGGGGTGCATCTGATAGTTGGGGGAGACGCTGGCAAACTCGCCAGATGGGGAGACAAGAAGATGGGGAGAAATGCTCCCCCTCGCTCCCTCGCCCCCTCCCTCCCCCAACAGATAGATACGCCCGCCAGAACGGCTGGTCAACCAGCTCCATTGCTTCTCAGAACAATTAGATTTCTCCGGGCGATCGCCCCGAAAACGCGAACTCCCCAGA
>JBIKWV010000061.1:0-10714 GCA_044356135.1 Elainellaceae cyanobacterium | reverse complement strand
CAGCGCTTCACAGCATTGCAGACCGCTTCCGGGAGGCTTATTTCTGTTGCTGCAACTCAGTCGAACGCCGACCATAATAGCCGTAGTAGCGTTGATAGTAGTCGTAACCATAGTACCCATTGCTGTAGCGCTTCATGCCATTTGCCACAACTCCCAGCACTGGGGTATGTAGGGTTACCTTTAGGTCATCTAAGACGCGTTTAAAAGCACCTCGGTCGGTTTTACCCAAACCAACCACCAGGATTAAGCCGTCTGCATGATCGGCTGCCAACTTGGCATCAACAAAATTTAGTAAAGGTGGACAGTCATAAATCACCAGATCGTACTGACTGGTAAATTGTTGCATCAGATCTTGCATCTTCTTGGACGAAAGTAGCCGACCGGGAGCCGGGGGGAGTTGTCCTGTGGTTAGAATATGCAGATTTGGCTCTTTGGCAGAAACCTGAATCAGGTTTTGAACATTAGCCCCCCCCGTAATGGCTGTACTCAAGCCCTGCATATTCGGCAGATTGAATATCGCCTGAATTTGAGGTCGTCTCAAGTCGATATCTACCAAAAGCACCCGTCGTCCCAAGGTGGCTGCTGCTTTTGCCAGATGAGCTGAAACCGTAGATTTCCCATCGCCCGGACTGGTCGAGCTGATCACCAGAGACCGAATGGGGGTATCTGAACTGAGCAAGCGCAGGTTCGCATCAAGCGAGTAGAAAGACTCCATAAATGGAGCACTGTAATAGCGGCGTGAGCGCCGCTTTGGAGAATCAGTTTCCTGTTGCGCTGTAGAATTTTTGTCGGCAGGAGTACTGTCGTCAAGCAGTTGTTTCCGCTTCAACTTCAAATCACGACTGAAAGGAACGGCCCCCAGGCAAGGTAGCTGGCTGAAGTCCTGCAACTCATCGATCGAATGAAAGACGCGATCGAGTTTCTCCAGGAGTAATACAGCACCAATTCCCAGTGCCAGACTCGATAATCCTCCTAACAGGAGCTGAATCAGCAGTCTGGAAATTTTCTTAACAGCATCTTGATCAATCGGTGAGAGAACTTCCCACGGTGCTTGCTGTCGGGCAGATTCCAGTTGTAGGCTCTCTCGAGCCTGGAGGAGACGACTCAAACTCTCGGTAGCAATCCTCAACTCCCGTTCCAGTTGCCCAAACTGTCGGGTTAACTCTGCAAGCCTTTGCAACTGCTGATCGGAAGTTCCGAGAGCAGTTCGGAGTGCTTGATCCTGGATCTGAATCACCTGAATTTGATTGGCACTAGACACCAGTTGTTGTGCCAGATCTCGCCCCATTGACCCTTGAAACCCAAGAGTTTGAACGTTTGCCGCCTGCGCTGCACTGCTTCTTCCCAAGATACGTTGTGCTTCTTGCTCCAGAAGTGGAAGAAGTTGATTGCGCTGGTCTTGAAGTGCCTGAATCACAGGGGTATCCGTTCGAAAACGAGCCGACTCTAGGGCAATCCGGCTTTCAACTTCTCGCAGTTTACCCAATAGATTTTGATAAACGGGCGCTTCGCTCAAGTTTGAGACCACCACCGCCTGATTGGGTGTAATCCCCAACTGGAGCTGCAAACTGCTAAACAGCGTTTTTGCCGAAGAAAGCTGCATTTGATTTTCCTGCAACTGCTTCAGCAGGTCACTTCTCCGAACCACCAACGAGTTGGCTTCGGTGCCAGGGTCGATTAAACGCTGGTTCTGTCGAAATCGCTGAAATCCTAGTTCCAGTGAAGTTACTTCTCGCTTCTGCCGTTGGATTTGAGACTCTACAAAATCTAGCCCCCGGCTAATGCTGCTGGCACGATCTTGCAAATTAAAGGCAACAAATCGATCGGCTACTTGGCGCAAGACAAACTGAATCTCTTCTGGATTAGCAGATTGATACGAGATTTGGAGGATCTTAGAGTCTTTCAAACGCTCGACCTTCAGGTTTTTCTCTAAGGTCTCATAGGTGACATTCGGGTAGCGAGTTTGAATTTTGTCAAGGGCTTCATCCAAAACACTTCTACTTCTTAAAATTTGAACCTGGCTGATGAAGTCTATATCATTATTCAGCTGATCGAATCGCTGCCCTAGCAATAAATTAGCAGCAGCAGCTTGCGAGTTATTCAAATTAACGGGTGCTATTTGAAGTTGAAAAGTTCCTAGATACTCCGGCGGACGGGTCAACATCCAGGCAGAAAAAGCGGTTGCAGCGATCGCTGTGACGCCAGTCATCACCCACAACCGCCGCCGCAACATCACAAATAGCTGTTGCAGGTCAAAATCATCGTCGTCTGCAACATTGCTGGTGGGGACTGGTACATAGCTTCTAGAAAAGCTACCGTTTCTAGAAAATTCTTGAGGCGGGAGAGTGCGTTGGTTGGGGTCTTGAGGGGTTAATCCAGAAGTCATAGCTAGACGAACAGTTCACTGCTGAGAATAAATTAAATGGATCGTGAAAGCACCCTGAGCGTTGGAGACAATCAAAGGCTGGCTAGAAGCTGATACCAAATAGCCGAAGAACTCCCAAAAAACCACTGAGTGGATTCAGGACGGTGCCCAGGCCATCGGTCACTGTCGCCAGCGAAGAACGATTGACCAACACGACATCGTTGGGCCTGAGCAAAGGATTGGACTGCTCGTTCGGTGAGGCTGCTAGATCAATCTGAACTCTGCGCCGCAATACCGTTCCATCGGCATTAAGGCGAATTAACTCCACCGAAGAAGTTCGGGCACGTCGATCATCAAACCCCCCAGCCGCCAAAATCGCCTGATTTAGTGAGGGATTGGAGGGTAAGGTAATGGAACCGGGACGTTTTACTTCTCCCACAACTTGAACGTTGATTGTTTCGGGTGAGAAGTTCGCATTCCCCAGACGAAGCAGATTCCGAGACGATTGAACATTAGCAGTAGGAACCAGAATGGTGTCTCCATCACGCAGGCTCAGATCCTGGGCAATATCTCCTGCGTCAAGCAATTCCCACAGGTTCACCGAAATCACCTGATCAGCACCAGACCGTCTTGGACGACGCACCTGAATTTGTCGAATGTCGGCGGTCGGGGTAATGCCACCTGCGGTTTGCAGCAGTTGTGTCAGCGTAGGCCACTGGACTCCACCGACACCGGAGGAACTGAGCTGAGTGGTGTAGGTTCCAGGCCGTTCCACCTCTCCAGAAACTGCAATTCTTACCGGGCGGGGAGCCAGCAGATTGATGGTGACGACCGGAGAACGAGTTAAAAATTTGCTGTACTGCTGCTTTAGCAAGTCTGTGGCTTCCGCAATACTCATCCCTCGCACAGAAATAATACCGAGCCAGGGCAAGTTCACCGTACCGTCTACGGCGACCTGAAACTCACCGCTCAACTCCGCAGCATTAAAGACGTTCACTTGAATCCGATCGCCTGCCCCCAGTGTATAGGCTTCTGCTCCCAGATTAGAAGCCTCATCAAACGATCGAACCGATAGGGTAGACAACTCAGGGGAAGGGCGCACTAGCTGAGCAACTGCTGGTGCCTGAACCAAGAAGGCGATCGCTCCCATCAAAGCAGTAAAACTCAAACTCCGAATCATGTGGTGTGCCCTTCCTTACGAATTCAAATGGCGAGCTGGTAGCTCAAAATAAATTTCAAGTTGCCAGCTTATTTCAAAATTACTGAGTTCTTTCTTGACTATCCGAAAATAATGTCTAAAACAAATTTAAGCTTTTACTAATTGTATTCTACCCACCTTCCAAGATACAGTTAACAGGGAGTTAAAAAGATTTCCAAAAAGAAGTTATTCACTGTGTAAAAATTATCCTTGGATATGCAGGGACAAGATTTACACATATACAGAGGCAGCACTCACGCAATAGAGATAATTTCATCACTGAAAGAGCAACAAAAATTAAGCAGAATGGTTTCCCTCGGAAAACTTAAAGCCTATCCCTTGTACTGTCTGAATTAATTCCTGATTACATACTTCTCTGATTCTTTTTCGAATGTTATAAATGTGCGTATTTATTACCCTCGTATCCGCAGAAACATGCCCCCACGCATACCGAAGTAAGTCTTGCTTGCACCAGATCCGATTCGGATCACTTGCAATCGTATAAAATAAGCGAAATTGCTGCTGAGTCAAATTCACGGGATCTGAATTGATCCATACCTCCTTGCTTGATGGGTCAATTAATAAGTTCTCAAAGATAAGTGTTTCTTGAGCCTCTTCAAAATTGTCGTAGCTGACCGCTCGCTGGCGCCCCAAAATTGCTCGTACTCTGGCTCTTAACTCTGCAATACTAAAAGGTTTGATTAAATAATCATCTGCTCCCTGCTGAAAGCCCAACAGCTTCAACTTTTCATCTAAGCTTCTACTAATCATTACAATGTAGGCATCGCTACGATCTCGCATCTGTTGGCACAAGTGAAAACTTTGCCCGTTAGGCAACCCAGTATCAAGCAGCACTAAATCAGGAGCGAAATAATCAAATACTTCGTAGACAGAGAGAGAGCTTTGGATCCAGCGCACTTTATAGCGATCTTCTTCCATGCCACGACAGATTTGCTTACCAAGCATACTGCTCTGCTCAACAAGTAGAATCTTTCGATGCATTCCTACCATTTCAACAATTTTCGACAATAAAGACTAGACTTATCCTTGAAAGCTACCCTACTAGTGGGTCATTTGATATCTATACTGACATTTCCTAATTCTCCAGCCCTTTCTCCTGTGGGAGTAGGAGCCTCTCTCCCATAAGAGAAATGTTTAGGGTGAGGCCGAAATGGCGATGACCATGCCAAACAACTCACTAATATTGCGAACACCATTGAGTACAGCCGATCTTTGGGAGTAGCGTGGGCTTCGTCCGCGCTACTCCCAAAGATCAGCTTGGAAATTTGCAAAAGTGAGATACACCCACACTATGTCAGCTAAACAGCATCCAGAGATAAAACAGACTAAATCTGATGGATCAGGCGTGAATTACCGTAGAACAACCCGCAATTCTCGCAGAATCTCACCGATCGCCAAAAACTCTGAGTTCTTGGATAAAGCAGTCAACACAGGAAGAGGAGCATCAGCAATGAGTGCATTGTAAGCATCAATGGCTGAATTCAATGTAGTAGTATTCAGAGAAACAGTACGTGGTACTTCCCTCTGCTGTGCAAACAGCCCTAGATCCGACGTTTGCGCACTGGATATCAGGATGCCCTGTTCAGGAACCACCTGTGCCGTTGGCAAAGCCCAGGATGCAATAAGACCTTGCATGGCAATCTTCAAATCCACCAGTTTATCAACAGGAACCCCCGCAACCCTGGCCATCGAGTCGCGCCGCTGCAAGGTTTCAAGGGTGGCAGAATCTGCCCCGGCTGCGATTAGACCTGTTGCTACAGCAACCAACTGGATCACTTCCCCTTGAGCACCCGTAAATTCGATTGTGAAAGTATTCGTTGGATTGGCAACAGATGTGACCAGAAGAGTCGCACCATTGGCAGATGATTGAACCTGAACACTGAGTGGCTCAGCAGAATTCGGATTCACCTGCAACAACGACTGTAGTAACGATTGCTGTGGAGGCGTCAGACCCACAGCGTTGAAATCGTTCACGTTAACAGTCCCCCCTAAGTATTGACTGATGCGGGTAGCAGCTTCTGAGGGGGTCACTGTCACCGTCGAGGAACTAGGACTTCCACTATTCCCGCCAGCGGGAATAGTTAATATGACAGAGGGGGATAGATTGAGAGTAGTGGGTGAGAGAAGGGTCACACCCGCTGCCGGCGCAGTGGAAAGAACAGACTGAACAACTTCTGGCTGCACAATGACGATGCCTCCAGTAGGCCCAGTTGTGGCATCCACAGCAGGAGGTGCCACAACATCGGAGCTAGGAGGGGCAGCATCAAGTACAGGACGAGTTCCGGCTGAGGCAACTAATGACAGTGGAATACTAGTCAGAACTGTAGCCAGCAGGATGCTGTAGTTCAGTCTTAAAAGCAGTTTTGACATCATCTTTTTTCTCCTTGAACGTAGTTGAATTGGAAACTCAATCAGATTTACCGCCTTGTAAACGAAAACCCATACCCTAAACTGACCGCATATCGGGCACCATCGCCAGCGTTGCCCGTTAAATCAGCAGCACTCAGGGTCACTACCAGAGGAATGCGCCGAAATGGCACAACTGAAATCCCTAGATTCAAGTCCTGCCCGGTCCAATTGGCAATGACTGAGAACTGAGGTGCGAATTGCAGACCAGCGCTGGCAAACACCCCGACGCTGGTATCACCGCTTTCGATCGCAGAGACGGAGCGAAACCGTCCTCCCCCTACACCCACTGATAGAACCAGAGGCATGGGGTTCTCGACGATTCCCCGCTGCAAAAAGAACACTTTACTGATCACACCGTACCCAGAAGAGGGTTCCTGAGATGCATCTCCCCAAGTCACAGCTTGCTCCCATCCAGCCGCAACCCCCCACCCTCCGGGCAACTGTCGGTGCAGCTTGAAGCCAACTGCACCACTGCCACCAACCTGGTCTCGCCCTCCAGAGGTGCTGAGACTAATAATCGACACAGCAACTTCTAACCCTGCATAGCGGCGTGAGTTGCCGAGGCCAAATCCAACAACCGCAGAACCATCTGCCCCGCTACCCTCACGAGGTCGATTGACAAATGATAAGCCCGCAAATAGATCACCAAAATTTGCCCCAAAGGCAGTGGGCGTACTGAGAGTCAGTGCCGGACTACTGATTGGCATTTGCGTCAGGCGCGGCAACGGTTCAATTAAAAGCTGACGACGCAACTGCTCCAACTCGGCATCTGAAGCACTGTCCTCCGAACGATTGGCGATTGGCACAACCTCACGAGAAGACTGCTTAGAAGAATCTTCCGAAGACTGAGGTACGAGTACAGAAGCAGCTACCTGCTGAGCAACCACAGCACTAAAACTGGTGATCGCCTCTAATACCTCGGGTTCACTGGCGAAAGATCTTTCAATTTGACCAGTGACCTCTCCGTCAGTAGCCTGAGAAACAAGTGAAGAATCTTTAGATGGTTTCTCAACAACGGGTGTGATCGAAGCGATCGCCGCAGACGACTCGAAAGTCAGCATGGTTGAAAAAATACAACCAGCAATAACAACCTGCGAGTAACAGCTTGCAGGTCTGAAGCAGATTCTTCGACACAGTCTTGCAACTCGCTCTTTCGACAACATAATTGATTGAAACCGCCCATTTGTGAGAGGCATAGGACACGGAACAAAACTCGGCTAACTACAGGTGAATAAGCTTGAGAAAACCACAACTAATTCGGGTTCACTACTCGATCTATTGCACTTCCCTTTCTGATAGCAGAGCAGATGTTCTACCTCTGCATGAGAGCGCCGACCCCACAACCCTTGTACCATATGCTAACGAGAACCCCTATCGCCAACAAGAGAAAAAGCTTGACGACAAAATTCAATGGATATATCAACCGTCTCACATAAAATCTTGAACAATAATCGTAGGAACGCTCGACTTGTGAAGCATACTTGCTGCGCAAATATACGCACACTTGACAGATGCTCAACTCGGAAAACACTGCTTCCCTTATGAGTCAATACACCGCAGAGGCATCGGCATAGAACTTGTATATGCTCTGCACCTCTGCGGTGCATTTTCGAGATGATTAACTCTTCAAGAGAAAGAACAACTGTCTAGAGCAGGAAATTGTTGGCGGTAATCGTGGAAGAAGTGACATTCGCCAGTGTGACCAGGGTCTGGAAGGGACGAGACCCGAGGTTACCGTCAACATCAACCAGAACCTCGGTAGAAGTTCCGACCTGCCGCAGACGGATGTAGTTTCGGAAAGGCTGATTGCTGACGTACTGGGGTCTGTCAAAGAGCACTCTCAAATCCAGGAGGTCATCTGAAGGAGTAAAATCAGCGATAATATCGCCCCTGTCGCTGATGTTGTTGTAGACAAACTGGTCTCGTCCGGCATTACCCCGCAGCACATCCGCTCCGGCTCCCCCGATGAGAATGTCGTCGCCACTTCCCCCCAGGAGCGTGTCATTGCCATCGTCACCCCGCAGAACATCATTCCCGTTGCCCCCCTCCAGGGTATCGTTGCCTGCTCCGCCAACTAACTCATCACTGCCGCCTAACCCCTGAAGAATATTATTCCCAGCGTTGCCCACCAGTCGATTGCTCAGGTTATTCCCAATACCCCGACTCCCGCTGGTGGTGTTAGTCAGGTGCAAGTTTTCGACATTGGCTGTTAGCGTGTAGCGCAACAGAGACGATCGCACCAGATCAATTCCCTCGTTGAAACGCTCCACAACCAGATCTCCCGGACTATCAACGATGAAGGTATCGTTACCCAGTCCTCCGACCATCCGATCGTTACCCGTACCTCCGTCTAACTGGTCATTCCCCGCTCCCCCATCTAAGAAGTCATTTCCAGCTCCCCCAATGAGGACGTTATTCTGCTCAAATCCGACCAGTCGATTGTTCAGAGAATTACCGACGCCTCGAACACTGTTGGCACCTAAAAGCTGTAAATTCTCGATGTTTGCTCCCAGAGTGTAAGAAGGCAGGAACGATCGCACCTGGTCGATGCCCTGATTCGGTCGCTCCACAACCACATCTTTCAAGCTATCCACAATATAGATGTCATTGCCTGTGCCACCAACCATCGTGTCGTTACCAAGACCGCCATCCAGCAGGTCATTCCCCCCATCCCCAATCAAGACATCATTACCAACACCACCTCGTAGTTCATCATCTCCGCCAAATCCTCGGAAAGTATCATTCCCCAGGTTGCCGGTGAGCACGTCGTTGCGGAAGGTACCGGTCAACTGTTCCCCAACAACATCGACCAATGGAATCGATACATTGCTGGCAGTACTATTGCCATTCGAGTCTGTTGCCGTCAGGGTAATCGATAGATTTGGGGTAACTTCATAATCCAGTTGAAATTCGTTCAAGGCACCCGCAGCGATTACCAGGAAGGTCGAACCGTTCTGGTTTGTGAGCGTGAACTTCCTGGCATCTGCACCACCGAGACTGAAGGTGATGGCGTCTCCTTCGGGGTCAGTGGAAGAGACCGCGCTGACGACGGTACCACCTGGAGAATTCTCCCGAATCGCCGCTGACAGCACTGGCGGTGTGGGTGCCCCGTTGACAGGCGCACCAGGGTCAACGATGACACCATTTGCAGTCAGATCACTATCGCCCCTCAGACCATCGACCAGGTTCAGAACGATGCGATCGGGCTTACCATCTCCGTTGTCATCAAAGAATCGCGCTCCCGTTTCGGTCACCGGGTCATAGGAGAAGTCGTACCACTCGCTGGGGCCACCCGGCACCAGCGGCCCGTACTTCAAATATCGGCTGAACGATGCATTCTTGGGAGGAATAATCGTGACTGCCGTTTTGAAGGCCGGTTCGCCCTGGACATCGAACTGAATCACCCCCAGTGGCAACCGCTCCGTCGGCGGAAGGGCTGCCTGAGCTTCCGGGCTGATCGTAAATAGCTGGTTGGCGGGGACGATCTGAAATGAGCTGATAGCAACATCATTCGGAAGTGCCAGGGTGACAAAGTCGTCTACTGTGGCACTGGCTAAAGGAACATCTGGACGCGGTGCAGAAACAACGTTGGCTTGATTGGCATCGGGGATACTATCTCCGTTGCGATCGCCCGCTCTGGCTTCAACAACACTGGCAACACCGTCTGCGTCTCTGTCTGGCTCTACATCGACCGTAACCGTTGCCGTAGCAGTACCACCGCGCCCGTCGCTGATCGTGTAGTTGAACGTCGCCTGTCCGGTAAAACCAGGATTGGAACGGAACACAAGAAAGTCATCGGTCGGGTTGTCGTTGCCGCCATCTCGCAGCGTGACCACACCCGCACTACCGCCACCCGCCACCGCTACCGGGCTGGTGACGTTGACAATTCGGATCAGATCGTTATTGGGGTCAGAGTCGTTCGCCAGAACTGCAATAGCTTGATTGAGCCTGGGGATGGCGATCGCCGTGTCTGGATTGGCAACAGGGGGGCGGTTGGCCGGAGGTGGATTGGTCGTGTTAATGATGGTGCCCCGTGCCCTCTCCGCATTGTTAGCAGTATCAAGCGCTGCCCCCCCTGTAGGATTGCTGAGCGTTACGGTGAAGCTCGTATCGCGGTTCACCGCAGCATTCAGGCGTGTCTGCACGGTGAAGGTTTGCGTCGTTGCTTCAGGGCCAAAACTCAAGGTTGCGCTGGTGCTGTCGTAGTCTCTTCCAGCGATCGCCGTGTCGCCCAGGTCTAGATCAGTGGATGTAGACACCGTTACGGTTTGGGTGGTATCGGCCACTCCCAAACGTTTCACCGTAAAGGTCATCACCCCACCTTCAGTGATGGAGCTACGTGCGATCAAGAATAGCGCCGGATCATCATTGATCAGGGTGCCTGTGGCACTTTGTCCTGTGATGCCAGTCGTTTGACCGCCTGGGGTGAGGCTGGTTAGGCTATCGAGAGAAATGCTCACCGTGCTGTCTGGAGCCGACACCTGATTGTCAATTGGCGTTGCAAGAATGGTGCCGATTTGTTGACCTGCTGGAATCACCAGCCGCCCCACAATCGGCGTACTCAATCTGAAATCGCTTCCAGGGGCTGCCGTTCCCCCCAGGGTGTAGTTGACCTGAGTATCAAACGGTGAAATTCGGTCGAGGGTAACAATAAATCTCAGGGGATCAAGTGAACTCTCAACGATGCTGCTGGGCGAAACAGAGATCGTCGCAGCGCTGGC
>JBIKWV010000873.1:0-3009 GCA_044356135.1 Elainellaceae cyanobacterium | reverse complement strand
GGGGCAGGTATCTTGCCTGCTCAGAGAATTGGGCGGGCATCCTGCCCACCCCACAATTCGGCCTAACTGAGAGGCCCATTCCACATCACCCACATCACCTCAGGACACTGCATCCTTGAACTGATACGCTCCGTACATCGTACGCAAATACCACACCCTTAGCCCCGGCAAAGGCGCTCGTTTCAGCGCTTGGCGGAAAGCGGCAGAGAGCTGTTCTGGCTGAAGGTTGCCGAGCAGAAGATGGGCGATCGCCCTCCCACTCCACGTCCCTGTCGCTACTCCATTGCCGTGGTAGGCCAGAGATATAGAATACGCTGGGGTCTTCGTTGAATTGACCAATGTGAGGCGTCAGGGCGACGGAGCCACACACCAGACCATTCCAGTAGTGGGTGATCTCGACATCCTTCCAGGCGGGAAACATTTCGCCCAGACGGCGAACCATCCAGGTACGGTAGCGATCGCGCTCCCTGGAATCGCCCACCGTGCCGCCCCGACTGCCCAGCAGAAACCGTCTGTCCTTGAGCAGCCGGAAGTAGAACAGCAGACGGCGCGTGTCATAAATTGGGGTTTCGGTGCGCCAGCCCTGGGCGTCCAGTTCCTCATCGGTGAGGGGACGGGTGGTGATGATGTTGGAGATGACGGGGAGGAGCGTTCCCCTGAGCGGTGGGGTGAGACGTTCCTCAGTGTAGCCATTGGTTGCGATCATCACCTGTCTCGCTTTCAACGTCCCGCCAGGAGTTCTCAGCAGGTGCCAGCCCTCCTGTTTCTCCCAGGCGATCGCCGGACTGTGGGCATGAATTTTAACCCCCACTGCGCGTACTGCGGTGGCGAGTCCTCGGCTATATTTCAGCGGGTTTAATCCAAATCCCACACCCACGTAGAGGGCACCGTGCGCCTCTGGGCTGGCATACCCCTGCTCCGCCAGATCCTTCTGCGACCAGAGCTGACAGGGGTAGTCCGCCACTTCTTCACAGAATTCGTATTCCGCCTCCAGGTCACGCCATCGTGAAGGACGGTGAGCCACCTCAATTTCTCCATTCCCCTGAGCGTCAATCTCGATCCCGTAGGTCTCTGCCAGTTCTCTCACCAGCTCCACCCCCTGACGCTGCTGCTGAAAAAATCGGTGAACCTGCTCCCGCCCAAATTTCCTCAGCAGTTCCTCCCCACTGAGCCATGTGGCTCCCACACAGCAAAACCCACCATTGCGTCCCGATGCTCCCCAGGCAGGCACTCCTGCCTCCAGAATGCGCACATCCACACCAGCATCCATCAGATGCAGCGCTGCCGATAGTCCTGTGATTCCCCCACCAATGATCGCTACGTCACAGGTGTCATCCTGCGTCAGGGGCGGAAAATCCTCCGGCTTGTTGGGTGGGACGGTAGTTTCCCAGAAGCTACCGATGGGGAGGCTGCGATCGCTCAGTTCTGCACGATATAGACTTGACATAGGATTTGGGGCATTGCTGATTTGAAATATGATTTTTTAATTGTGTGGCGCGTTCTGCGCGCCACACAATCAAAAAATCATATCTGGATTAAGCAACGCTGAGATGACACTCCATTGGGTCACACAGGTTAAGCACGATGGGCGCAAGGGGTAGTCGATGAGGGGAGGGGCTTGCCAAAGTGACGTGCTCCTGGCTCACGTGATATAACGATTCACATGGTGCAAGCCCCTGAAAATTCAATTCACCCTGAAACTCGTACCGTCTGGCGATCGTGGCTGGAGCAGAACCACACGCAGACGCAGGGAATCTGGCTAATCAGCTACAAGAAGGGGAGCGGCAAACCTCGATTTGACTATGAGGAAGCGGTGGAAGAAGCCCTGTGCTTTGGTTGGATTGACAGCAAACCCAACAAGCTGGATGAGGAGCGATCGCTGCTCTGGTTTGCTCCGCGAAAGCCAAAAACAGGCTGGTCCAAGATGAATAAAGACCGGGTAGAGCGCTTAATCCAGCAGGGGTTAATGATGCCACCAGGGTTGGCGAAGGTGGAGGTAGCGAAAGCAGACGGCTCCTGGAATGCGCTGGATGCAATTGAGGCACTGGAGATTCCCCCCGACCTGGCGGCGGCGTTGACAGCCTGTGAAGCGGCAAAAACGAACTTTGAGGCATTTCCCAAGTCAGTGAAGCGCGGCATTCTGGAATGGATTGCTGCCGCCAGGAAGCCTGAAACTCGTGCCAAGCGCATTGAACAGACTGCACAGTTGGCCTCTGAAAATAAGCGGGCCAATCAGTGGCGAGGTCAGGACAAACCCTGAGTCTGGAGCAACCGCACCTGCCGCATGGCCGCTCCACCGAAGACATGATCGAAGCTATAGCGATCGGCTACCTGACTGCGGGCGATAAATTTGGGATGCTCGATCTCCCACAAATCTGAAGTTGGCAGATTAGCCATTGGACTATCGGCAGTGTGGGTATGGGTAGCCCCTTCCCCAAAACCAATATTGGAAATTAGATTGACCTCCGGGAGAATGGCCAGGCCGTTGTTCACCCAGCAGTGGTAGAGCCACTGATAATCCCAGGTGTCGATCAGCCCTGCTGCCACCTGATCGAAAATGTGAGTCCAGTGAGCCGCTTCCAGGGGATCATCACAGAGGGAATTGAGCAACCCGGAACTGCGCATTTCGAGCCAGTTCGTCATGGCAACATCATAGTTCTGCCATGCCCGTCGCCAGGTGGCCCATCCCCAGATGTGGGTATAGCGAGAAAAGTAGTAGCTGTAGCGGGTGCGCTGACAGGGCTGAAAATTATCGCCGCTGATGTGCATGATCTTTGGCTCGTCTCGATAGCGATCGAGGAGCGCTGCACAGTACGGGAAAAAGGACGGTGTGGGCAAACAGTCATCCTCCAGGATGATTGCTTCTTCGACCTGAGAAAACACCCATTCCAGACCGCTCGACACCCGATGCTTGCAGCCTAGATTCACCTCTGAGATATTTTTCAGCACCCGACAATCCCAATCCACGTCATCCACAATCGCCTGAACCGCAGCACACTGTTCGGCTTC
>JBIKWV010000872.1:0-3010 GCA_044356135.1 Elainellaceae cyanobacterium | reverse complement strand
GGGGACAAAAGAGGGGAGGGGGGGGCAGTCTCAATCGGGGGAATGGGCGGGGGAAAGCTGGGAAATTCGGTTGCGGGGGGGAGGGCGGCAATCGACCCTGCATCGGCACTCGGAGCTGCGGTCTGGGGAGCCGGATTTTGGGGCACCGCACTTTGCGGTGCAGTGGCATTCGGGTCGCTTGTCCCTGCCTGAATTGTGCTGGCATCGATCAGCTCCACAGGAGTGGATTCACCATTTCCCCCAGAGCGCGACCCTCCTGCCTGAAATAGGAGCGGCAGCGCAATGCTGAGCACCAGGGCATGGATGCCGACTGACCCGCAGACTGCCCCAACCCAGGTGCGAGGGGATTCCCGATGCCGCCGTTGGGGAGTTGTTTTGTGGATGAGTTCGGTTGCTTCGGTCGGTTGCGTCATGCCTCAGAATTGCCTATTACACTGCTCATTACAGCGATTTTCATTAATATTATGAGGTGCAGGGGGTGGGGGGGCGATGCCCCCACGCAGGGGCACACCCCCACATCCCCTCAAGGGGGAATCTCCCCTGCCCCCGTGCCTCACCAGCACGAAAAGTGCTGTAAAAGACGGTTTACCCAGCTCCTGCTCAAATTCAGTCGTTTAGCCAGTTCAAGGACGGGACTTCGCTGCTCCGCGTTCCATTCCCCATCATAGCCAGTTGCGATTAGCGCTCCGCACAACTCCGAAGGAATCACCCGTCCTGCCAATTACCGAAGGATTGCTAAAGTTCTCTCGGCCCGACAGAAATCCCCTGTTATAGTGCAAATGTGTCCGATCGCTACAGCGCTCTGCGCAAGTCAGGCACACCCAACCTGGAGGCAACGAAAGCTTGAGCTTTCCGCCTGCCCCTGTCTGTATTTGGCAGTAGGGGTGTGTTCTGGCGTGAGTGTCTCTTCACTATGCTGGAGGTAAGCGCGATAGTTTCTATGCTTGCGCGGAACCTTGTTACAAAAACAGCACTAAGGTTAACCCAGCTTTAGAAATATAAATGGTAATTATAGATAGTCAAAGAAGATTCTACGTTGTACGAATTGCATTCCTGATATAGTTTGTTTGAACCCAAATTCGAACAACCGTCAGAGCTTTTTAGCCAGAGTATAGAGTTGCCAGTCCGGAATGCTCTGACAGTCGTAGGAATTTCCGTAGCTCAGTTGCCATTTGAGGCGGTAGTCTGCTCACTTTGTGAACAGGCTGGGTTTGATATGTTCGGATCAAAGTGATTCACAGGAAGGGAAACATGTCCTATTCACAAACCAAGACCCAGGCGAAGGCTGGGTACAAGGCTGGGGTACAAGATTACCGCCTGACCTACTACACGCCAGACTATACCCCGAAAGATACGGATATTCTGGCAGCATTCCGGGTGACACCTCAGCCCGGTGTTCCCCCTGAGGAAGCAGCAGCGGCAGTTGCAGCGGAGTCCTCCACAGGAACCTGGACGACCGTTTGGACGGACTTGCTGACCGACCTCGATCGCTACAAGGGACGCTGCTACGACATCGAGCCAGTGCGTGGCGAAGACAACCAGTTCATCGCCTACATCGCCTATCCCCTCGATCTGTTCGAAGAAGGCTCTGTCACCAACCTGCTGACTTCTCTCGTGGGTAACGTGTTCGGGTTTAAGGCACTGAAGGCGCTGCGTCTGGAAGACCTGCGGATTCCCGTTGCCTACCTGAAGACCTTCCAGGGGCCACCTCATGGTATCCAGGTTGAGCGCGACAAGATTAATAAGTATGGTCGTCCCCTGCTGGGTTGCACCATCAAACCCAAGCTGGGTCTGTCTGCGAAGAACTATGGTCGCGCTGTCTACGAGTGTCTGCGCGGCGGTCTGGACTTCACCAAAGACGATGAAAACATCAACTCCCAGCCATTCCAGCGCTGGCGCGATCGCTTCACCTTTGTGGCCGATGCAATCCACAAATCCCAGGCAGAAACCGGCGAAATCAAGGGTCACTACCTGAACGTGACCGCTGCCACCGTCGAAGAAATGCTGAAGCGGGCTGAGTACGCGAAAGAACTCAACATGCCCATCATCATGCATGACTTCTTGACCGCAGGTTTCACCGCCAACACCACCCTGGCTCACTGGTGCCGCGACAACGGTCTGCTGCTGCACATCCACCGCGCGATGCACGCCGTAATTGACCGTCAGAAGAACCACGGGATTCACTTCCGCGTTCTGGCTAAGTGTCTGCGGATGTCTGGTGGTGACCACATCCACACTGGAACCGTCGTCGGTAAGCTGGAAGGTGACAAGGCCATCACCCTGGGTTTCATCGACCTGTTGCGTGAAAACTACATTGAGCGTGACCCTTCTCGCGGCGTTTACTTCACTCAAGACTGGGCTTCCATGCCCGGTGTGATGGCCGTTGCGTCTGGTGGTATTCACGTGTGGCACATGCCCGCGCTGGTAGACATCTTTGGCGACGACTCCGTGCTTCAGTTTGGTGGTGGTACGCTGGGTCACCCCTGGGGTAACGCCCCCGGTGCAACTGCCAACCGTGTTGCGCTGGAAGCCTGCGTCCAGGCCCGTAACGAAGGCCGTGACCTGATGCGCGAAGGTGGCGAAATCATCCGTGAAGCTGCTCGCTGGTCGCCCGAACTGGCTGCTGCCTGCGAACTGTGGAAGGAAATCAAGTTCGAGTTCGAAGCAGTTGATACCGTCTGATGTTGCATTCCTTTAGCAGAGAAGCTAAGCTCTTCTGCTAAAAGGAGGGCTTCGGCTGGTCGTCTATGGATCTCAAGCAGATCGCCAAGGATACGTCCAAAACGATTATTAGCTACCTGACCTATCAGGCGTTGCGGACGGTGATCGCCCAATTGCGTGAAACCGACCCTCCGCAGGCGATATGGCTACAGCAGTTTTCTTCTACAGAGAAACTGCAGGATGGTGAAGCGTATCTGCGATCGCTCTTCGAAGCACGACAGTCGCTCGGCTTCCGTCTCCTGACGGTGAGGGAATACCTGGCTGAAGAGATCTGCGATTTTTTGCCCGA
>JBIKWV010000870.1:0-3014 GCA_044356135.1 Elainellaceae cyanobacterium | reverse complement strand
GGGCAGGTCGAAATGAACGGTGCCCTGCTGCGGGTCTGGTCGATCGCTCCGGGGGGCTACACCGAGCTAACTTCTCCAGCAGGAATTAATGGTCTGGGTCAATCGGTGTGGCTGGATGCAGTCGGGCTGGGGCTAACTCTATGGGAAGGGCAGTTTGAGGAGGAAGTGTCCCGGCTTTGGTTGCGCTGGTGCGACAGACAGGGCCAGGTAATTGCTACCGGGGCCGAAGGTCAGGAGTTTGAGCGGCAAAGGGCGGAGGCAGAAAGGCAGCGGGCGGAGGCAGAAAGGCAGCGGGCGGAGGCAGAAAGGCAGCGGGCGGAGCGACTGGCCGAACAGTTGCGATCGCTCGGTGTTAATCCCGATGAGGTCTAAACTGGATTAAGTTCTGACCCGTTGCCGCTGAATGTTCTCTGCTTCCCTCGATCAACTGACCGAAGACACCTCGATCGCCCTGGCCCAGGCGATTCAATTTAAAGACATCCCACTCACGCCCAAAGCCACCGTTTCCACCGCCTATGTCCAGCAGGGGCAGGGCGACTCGCCTATTTTACTCCTGCACGGTTTTGACAGTTCGGTGATGGAATTCCGGAGGCTATTTCCACTGCTGGCTGAAAACAACGCCACCTGGGCGATCGACCTGCTGGGGTTTGGCTTCACCGATCGATTACCCGACCTCACCTACAGTCCCGCCACCATCAAAGACCACCTGTATCAGACCTGGAAAACTCTGATCAATCAGCCTGTGATTCTGGTGGGGGCCTCAATGGGGGGTGCAGCGGCGATCGACTTTACTCTCACCTACCCGGAGGCTGTGCAAAAGTTGGTGTTGCTCGACAGCGCTGGATTCAGTGGTGGGCCTGCAATCGGAAAATTTTTGTTTTCACCGCTGGATCGCTGGGCGGCAGGAGTGCTGCAAAGTCCAAAGGTGCGAAAAGATGTGGCGCTCAAGGCGTACCATGATCCCGTCTTTGCCTCTGAGGATGCCTACCGCTGTGGCGCACTGCACCTGACTCAACCGGGATGGCAGGCGGCGCTGGCTGCGTTTACCCGCAGTGGGGGTTATACGTCATTCCGCAATCGGTTGGGCGAGATTCAGCAGCCGACGTTGATTGTGTGGGGCAGGAGCGATCGCATCCTGGGAACCGCAGACGCAGTGCGCTTTCAGCAGGCAATTCCTGACAGTCAGCTCGTCTGGGTTCCTGAATGCGGCCATGTGCCCCATCTGGAAAAAGCATCTGAGACTGCCGTGGCAATTCAACGGTTTATTGCTGAGAGCAAAACCCCCGCAGCTTGATCTCGGGCCGAAAGCTGATCTCAAGCCGCAGTCCGAACAGTGGGGTCAGTTCAATCCATACCCTGCACATCAGCTCAGTTTGAGCTGGTTTGCGCAGTAAGAGGACGCAACGACCAGCAAGCCGCCCATCCACTGAGTGAGGCTGGGCTGCTCACCCAGGATCAGGACAGCACTGACAACCCCAAAGACGGGGATCAGAGCTACATAGAAAGCGGCCTGACTGACAGGAATGGTTTGTAGCGCAATCAGGTAGAACAGGAAGGCCAGTGCGTACTGCATAATGCCAGAGGCGATCGCCAGCAGCCAGAAAGCAAGGGGAATTCCTTCAGCACTGATCTCATAGCCGGGACTGAGTGTTGACAGCAGGGCGAAGCAGAAAACCGTCACGACCAGTCCCACCAGTTGCTGAGAGGCCGTGAGCTGTAACGGGCTGGATGTTTCAACGTGCTTTTTGCTGAGCAGGACGTAGACCACCGCAAACAGGGTTCCGATAAGAACCAGTAGATCTCCCAGCAACGAGGATTGGCTGGCTCCTTCTGCGTTCCGCCACATCAGCAGCAGAATTCCCACAAAGCTCGTGGTTGCCAGCAGTAACTTCGATCGCGTCAGCGCTTCCTGCAGAAACACGGCAGCAAACAGGATAGTGAGAATAACCTCTGAGGAGCCGATCAGTGTCGCATTGCTGGCGGTGGTCATCTGCACGCCAAAAATCCCTACCATATAAGCAAGTGCGGGTTCAAAAATACCTGCAAACCCCCGTTTAAGCGAGAGCCAGGAGAAAGGAATATGGCGTTCTTTGAGATAGCAAATCGTGGTGAGGAACAGAACGCTGGAGAGCAGTTGAATAATCAGCAGGGTAGTGGCCGTCATTTCTGAGAGGGCAACTTTTGTCAGGGTGACGCCGACACCCCAGCAGAAAGCATAGCTAAGTGGAAGAATGACGTGGTTCATAGCTCTACCAATCGACAGTACTGTTGCTCAACGGGGCAGCGATCGCCCGGACACACTTCCTCTTCACAAAAACGGCAGATTTCATTGGCACGGAGGGCACTGGTGGTCATGGCCACCAGCATCTTTTCGAGCAGTTGGGTCAGTTGCTCAAGGTCAGCGTCTGTAAGGCAATCAACCGCAAGCTGAAGCTGGTGCCGTCGCTCTGCCAGAATGGTTTGCCGCCGCTCCTGACCCGCTTCGGTGAGAAACAGAGCCAATGTTCGACCATCTACCCCAGATCTGCGATCGACGAAGCCCTGAGTTTCCAGGCGATCGATCAGTCGCACGGTGCCGGGATGGGAAAGGTTCAGAATTTGCCGCAGCTCGTTAATGGAGATCCCCGGCTGCGCCCCCAGAGTGACCAGAGCAGCAGGCGTCTCACCACCGTAGCCTGCGTTGGCTTCAGCAGCAGCATTGAGGACATCGACCACACTGAGGGCAAATGCTCCCAGGAGATTTAGCGTTCTTTCATCTTTCATAGACTGCAAAGGGAGACGCAATCGTATTATACATGTATGCGTCATGCATATATTAATTCGCGCAGCTCGGCGGTGCGATATCAGCGAAGTTGCTCAGTGGGTCGAAGCTTGAAGCCTCAGATGCTGTGCGGGTGGCACAGCGTCTGGGGTTTCGACTGACTAAATTGCGCTGATTTTTCCTGAAACGCTGACTCCGTCAGCGTTTCAGGAAAAATCAGCGCTAAAAGTAAATATGCCGCGAAACGCCCTCT
>JBIKWV010000869.1:0-3016 GCA_044356135.1 Elainellaceae cyanobacterium | reverse complement strand
GTGGATGGGTGGATGGGTGGATGGGTGGGTGGGCTTAAAGGCGCGGCATTGGGTAGGGGCGCGGCATTCGGCAGATATGTCATGGCTAAGGGTAAACCTTCACGCCCGAATACCTCACCCTAGCCGTTTGCCGCAGTTGAGTAACCGATCGCCCCACCATCGAACAATCAAAAAATATCAGCAGGGTCAGCCGTCTGAAGTTTACGGACGGCGATCGCAGCAGAGGAAGAACTCATGATGATGGTGAGGATGAGAACGAACACGATGCGCCCCACATCCATTGCCATCGGCAGCATAGTGGCGAGGTTCGTAATGCGATAGATGCCAAGGGCGATCGCCGTACCCGGTAGAAAACCGAGAACCGCCAGGATCAGAGCTTCCTGGAAGACAACGCTGAGGAGATAGCGATCGCGGAAACCCATCGCCTTGAGGGTGGCGTATTCGGGGAGGTGGTCGGTGACATCGCTGTAGAGGATCTGGTAGACGATGACGGCACCGACGATAAAGGCGATGACAACCCCCAGATCAAAGGTGTAGCCGACAGGGGTGCTGGCATTCCAGAAGGCGACTTCGGCTCTGGCGTAGTCCTCCCTGGTCATCACTTTGACATCGTCAGGCAGGCGCGATCGCATTTCTGCCAGCACTGTCTGGACGTTGGCACCGGGTTTTAGTTTGATCACGCCCACATCCACCAGCCCCCCCTGGCGGAAGGGTGCCATGCGTAGAAAGTTAATGTCGCTGGTGACGAGATAGGCGTTGATGCCGAACGTGGGGCTGAGTTGAAATAGCCCTTCAATCTGCACCTGGCGTTCGTTAATTTCGGTGGTAATGGTTTCGCCTGCCTGGAAGCGTTGGGCGATCGCCCCAAATTCCTGACGAGAACCGATATTGAAGAGGGCAGTATCTGGCTGACGCAGCTTCTCACGGTTGGTCTCAATTCCTGGAATGTTTAACACCTGATGTTCAGGATTAATCCCAATCACATAAATATCCCATATCTCTTTATTTTCAGGATTTCGCCACTGAATTGTGTTCAGGTAAATGGGACTAACTGATGCAACCCCTATCACACCTGCCGCCTGATACAATCGACGCTCGGTGAAACGGTCAAGGGAGATCAGCGATCGCGACCGACTGCTGAGCATGACCAGTTCCCCATTCAGGCTATTGTGAAACTCTACAGCGCTGCTGAACAAAGCGCCCCGAAACCCCATTTGCAGAAACATCAGCACATTGGCAAAACTGATCCCGGCGATCGCCACCAGCAGACGCGATCGCTCTTTGCGCAACTGCAACCAGGCAAGAAACAGCGGTTTTTTCTTGTGAGTCATCAATTCTTCTCCGAGATACCCCATCCGCCTACGCGGTGGGGAGGGATAGGAGTGGCAATTGAGGGATTCGATGTCCCGAAATTGCCAAGTACATCAGTACTGCGGTAAAATTGGTAGGTATGGGACGCCTAAAACCAAAGCGTCTCGAAGCACCTTGATAACTAGGGTTAAGGGGTTCTTGCCAGGAATGCTTGGCAAGGTAAAAACTCTAAGCATCAAGTAACTGAGATTCTTCTCTCCGTACCGTGGGACACACGGGATCGGGACTCTGAAATGGGTCAAAAAGTCTGTGGACATGATGTAAGACGGGAACATAGCCTAGCTGTGTACGCAAACGTGGATGAAGCAGAAACCTAAATCGCAAGGTTTAGGAATCCCCATCCGCCTACGCGGTGGGGAGGATGTCAACTTAGTTCACATCAATCGATACCTGTACACTCAAGTTGGTCAGCCCCGCCACTCGGCGGCTGTCCACCTCATCCAGCAGCACTTTCACCTCCACCACCCGCGCATCAAACTGTGCCGCCGGGTCGGTGTTCAGCACATCCTGTTTATTAATCTCCAAACCTACCTCCACCACCCTGCCGCGCAGCACGTCTGAGAAGGCATTGTTCTTGCTGACCACAGTGGCGGTTTGCCCGACGCGAATGCGGCTGATATCCAGCTCGTATACTTCTGCCACCGCCACCATGCGCTGCGTCTGTCCCAGGCTGACGATGCCCTGCGAGCCAACCAACTCTCCGGGGCGCGTGTGGATTTTCAGCACCTGCCCGTCCTGGGGTGATCGCACCGTTGCCAGATCCAGGTCCGCCTGCGCCCGTGCCACCCTGGCCTGTGCCGCTGCCACCTGCGATCGCGCCACATCGACATCTACGGGACGTACCTCAGCAATCTGGTCGAGGGTCGCCTGGGCTTCGGCAATCTGCTGTCGCCGCGATCGCTGAATGCGGTTGAGATTGGCCTGCGCCTCGTTCAGATGCTGTTGCACGGTGTCGGCGGTGAGTTGCTTGCTGTCTCGCAGCGAGGCCGAAACCGCCCCTTCCTGAAGCAGTTTTTGATAGCGGTGGGCTTCCAGTTCCGCATTTTGTAGTTCTGCTTGCAGTCGGGCGATCGCCGCATGCTGTGCCTCCAGTTCTGTTTGAAGTTCCACCCGCTGCCGCTGCACCACGTTTACCTGAGCCTGAATCTGCCCGGATTTTGCGCCTGCTTTCACCTGACTTAACTGAGACAAAGCCACCCTGACCTGTGCCTGCGCTTCTTGCAGTGCGGCCTGTCGCCGTTCGTAGGTGTCCAGGACTGCGATCACCTGACCTTTGCGAATCTGCTGCCCCTGGACGACGCTCAGCGTTTCAACCCTGGCCCCTTCGGCTGCTGTGGGTGCAAACACCTGGATTACCTCTCCTTCGGGTTCCAATCGCCCCAATGCAGACACCTGTTTAATCAGGGTGGGCGTGTCTGCAATGACAACCTGACTCGCACGAGGGACGATTGTGCTGTAGCCGATGCCACCTGCGATCAGAGAGGCGATCGCCACGAAAGCCAGGGGATAGGAGCGTATCTTCGTCGCTGTAATCTTCATCAATTCTTCTTCGAGATACCCCATCCGCCTACGCGGTGGGGAGGGATAGGAGTGGCAATTGAGGGATTCGATGTCCCGAAATTGCCAAGTACATCAGTACTGCGGT
>JBIKWV010000060.1:0-10759 GCA_044356135.1 Elainellaceae cyanobacterium | reverse complement strand
CGAAAGCTTTGGAGTTTCTCGAAAATCATAGGGGTCAATGCTCAGTTTTGGTTATCTGATTATTGACTCTCCGGCAGCTTGTGGTCACACTAGCTGCCCTTCCTCCCAGATTTTGTCAAAAGTCCAGCACAAAAGCGACATAGGGGCGGGAAACCCTACTCGAAGCAGAGGAAGAGCAAATGGGCAACTTTCTAGAATGGGAGAGTATTGCGTTTTACCAAGAGCATGACTGAACCTAAACCAGACCCCTCCTGGGATGAACAGTGGAATCGGGCTGCTGCTGACCTGATGCAAACCAGTAACTCTGTCTCCAAAGCAGCACAGTTAACCCTGGGGGCGATCGCCGTGGCCTCTGATGAACTGGTGGGGAAGGCGGCTGAAATGTCCCATCATTTCAGTCAGCAGACCAGAGGCTTGAGCCAGCAGGCCCAGAGTTTTGTGGAACAAAGCACTGCAACGATGGGGCGATTCGTTTCTCCGATTGTGGATAGCCCAGTCGCCCAGGTCGTTTCCCATTGGCCTGGGGGGCGATGGATAATGGCTGCTTTGGGGCGGGTCAACGCACCCCAAACCCAGGCAGAAGTCGATAAACTGCGGTCTGAGAATCCGCTGGAGAACACCCAGCAACTGGCGCATCGCATTATTGCAGACACCACGTTGAAGGCAGCCGGGATTGGTTTAGTGACCAATCTTCTGCCTCCGATCGCTCTTACCCTGGCGGCGGTAGATTGGGTCGCAATCACAGCCCTCCAGACGCAAATGATCTATCGGATCGCTGCGCTTTACGGCTTTCCCCTGAATGACCCTGATCGACGAGGTGAGGTGCTGGCGATTCTGGCATTAGCACTGGGTGGTTCGAGTGTGCTTAAGCTGGGGCTATCGCCCGTAGAAGTCATTCCCGGTGCAGGGGTAGCGGTGGGCGTTGCAGGGGATGCAGCCCTGATTTATGGATTAGGTCATGTTGCCTGCCACTACTACGAAACAAAGCGGCGAAGCCTGTAAGTAGGCATTTCAGAAAAAAAGCACAAAAAAGAGGCGCGGGTTCAACCCGCGCCTCTTTTTTTGTTTTAGAACTTACTCGACCGCCTGGGGCAGCAGCTCACGCTTTTCGCCCTGGGACACCTTCACCTGGCCGTCCTCGCCCACATCCACGAGGGCAACATCACCGTTCTTGACGCGACCGGAAAGAATTTCCTCAGCGAGGGAGTCTTCCAGCAGTCGCATGATGGCGCGACGCAGCGGACGAGCACCGTAGCTGGGGTTGTAGCCCTCTTCGATCAGACGATCCTTGAAGCGCTCGGTAACCTCCAGGGTAATGCCCTGATCCAGCAGGCGACCAGAAACCTCGCGCAGCAGGATGTCGGCAATGTTCTTCACCTCATCCTTCGTCAACTGACGGAAGACGATGATCTCATCGAGACGGTTGAGGAACTCTGGGCGGAAGTACTGCTTCAGCTCTTCGTTCACCAACGAACGAATCCGGTTGTACTGGGACTCGGACTGGTTCTCGGAGGAGAAGTCGAAGCCCAGACCACCACCGCCTTTCTCGATCACCTTCGAACCAATGTTGGAGGTCATGATCAGCAGGGTGTTCTTGAAGTCCACCGTGCGTCCCTTCGCATCCGTCAGACGACCGTCTTCCAGGATTTGCAGGAGCATATTGAAGACATCAGGGTGAGCCTTTTCGATTTCATCGAACAGCACCACGGTGTAGGGACGACGACGAACGGCTTCAGTCAACTGACCGCCTTCGTTGTAACCCACATAGCCTGGAGGCGAACCAATCAGCTTGGAAACGGTATGGCGCTCCATGTACTCCGACATGTCAAGTCGGATCATGGCATCTTCAGAACCGAAGAAGTAGGAGGCCAACGCCTTTGTCAACTCCGTCTTACCGACCCCGGTGGGGCCAGAGAAGATAAAGCTGGCGATCGGGCGATTGGGGTTTTTCAGACCCACACGGGCGCGACGGATGGCGCGAGACACAGCCTTCACCGCTTCGTCCTGACCGATGATGCGGTTGTGCAGGGTGTCTTCCATGTGCAGCAGCTTTTCGGATTCAGATTCCGTCAGCTTGTTCACGGGAACCCCTGTCCAGGAGGCAACGATTTGGGCGATATCCTCCTCGTCTACAACGGGAGAATCGTCACCATCGGTGCCTTCGTTCTTCTTTGTTTGGGCGATCGCCCGAATCTCTGCCTTGATCTCCATTTCCCGATCACGCAGTTCGCTGGCGCGGTCGAAGTCCTGGGAGCGCACGGCATCGTCCTTTTCTTTAAGAACCTGGCGCAGTTCCTTATCCAACTCCTTCGCTGCGGGGGGCAGTTGGGAGTTAATCAGTCGGACGCGAGAACCTGCTTCATCGATCAGGTCGATCGCCTTATCGGGCAGGTAACGGTCGGAGATGTAGCGGTCGGACAGCTTGGCAGCAGCCTCCAGAGCCAGATCAGAGATCTTCAGCTTGTGGTGCTGCTCATAGCGATCGCGCAGACCGCGCAGAATTTCAATCGTCTCATCGACCGTCGGTTCACCCACCATCACGGGCTGGAAGCGGCGTTCCAGGGCGGCATCGCGCTCAATGTGCTTGCGGTACTCATCCAGGGTGGTGGCACCGATGCACTGGAGTTCGCCACGGGCCAGGGCAGGCTTCAGAATGTTGGCGGCGTCGATCGCGCCTTCCGCAGCTCCCGCACCGATCAGGGTGTGAACCTCGTCGATCACCAGGATGACGTTTCCGGCCTGCCGGATTTCATCCATGATTTTCTTCAAACGTTCTTCGAATTCACCCCGATATTTGGTACCCGCCACTAGCAGACCGATGTCGAGGGTGACAACGCGCTTATCTTCAAGGATGTCGGGGACATCATTGTTGGCGATCCGTTGAGCCAGACCTTCGGCGATCGCGGTCTTACCCACCCCAGGTTCTCCGATCAGCACCGGGTTATTCTTGGTGCGGCGACCCAGGATCTGGATGACGCGCTCAATCTCTTTCTGGCGACCGACCACGGGGTCGAGTTTGCCTTCGGTGGCCATCTGAGTCAGGTTGGAACCGAACTCATCAAGGGTTGGTGTTTTGGTGCGCCCCTGGCTACCACCAGTCGAAACCTCAGCGGTCTCACCCAGCATCCGAATCACCTGGGTGCGAACCTTAGAGAGATCGACGCCCAGGTTCTCCAGAACCCGGGCAGCCACACCTTCACCTTCGCGGATCAGTCCCAGCAGCAAATGCTCTGTACCGATGTAGTTATGTCCAAGCTGGCGAGCCTCTTCCAGCGAGAGTTCCAGCACTCGCTTGGCTCGCGGCGTGAACGGAATCTCAACGGCTACGAAGCCGGAACCCCGTCCAATGATCTTCTCGACCTCAATCCGGGCGTCCTTGAGATTGACCCCCATCGACTTGAGGACTTTGGCGGCAACGCCGGTCCCTTCTCCGATCAGACCCAGGAGGATCTGCTCCGTGCCCACAAAATTGTGACCCAGGCGACGGGCTTCTTCCTGGGCAAGCATGATCACCTTAATGGCTTTCTCTGTGAAGCGTTCAAACATGGCGGTCTCTATCACCTGCTGCGTGCCGGTACGCTGATTTTAGCACAGGAAAATAGAGGAACTCACGGGTTGTTGCCCGGTTTCACCTGGTCAAAAGCGTAGAAATTACTGATGGATGAGGGAGTGAACTGCCAGTCAAAGTGATACAAACGATCGCTCACCTGCTGTGCCCACTGGTTCAAGGTTTGGTTAAATTCAGGTTGTCTTAACCCCTTGCACCACAGGATCAGCGCATCTTCCTCCGGGTTCGTATAATACCGCTTCCGGATGCCGACTTCGGCAAAAGCAAATTTTTTGTAAAGTACGATCGCCCGCTCATTAGTTTTTCTTACCTCTAAAGTCACCCATTCCAGTTCACGCCGTCGGGCGGCTCCCATCAACGCCACTAGCATCGCCTGTCCGAGTCCCTGCTTCCGGTAGTCGGGATGCACTGCCAGCAATGTAATATGGCCTTCCTCCAGAATGCTCCAGACGCAGCCGAGTGCCAGTAGAGGTGCTTTTGCTTGGGTGGCACAGGTCATTGCGAACAGATCGGAAACGTCACTTTCGATTTCTCGACGGTAGCCGTCCTCTGTCCACAGGCCCCCCAGTGCTATCTGATCCAGCGCGACAGCGGCGGGGATCTGCTCAAGGGTGAGGGGCTGGAGTTCCAGAAAATTCACGGAAGATGCTTAAAGGGCGGAGGATGAATAGCCCACGATTGTACACTAGGTAAGTTGGCACATCGATAAATAAGGATTCACTCGCTCAATGGTCTTGACTTCCCCTGCGGCGTTAGATAACTCTGGTCGCCAGTTTTTGCCCCAAGTAACTTCCGGATCAGCCTCCCCTAACCAGCACCTGATGCCGCTCACTGCGAAGGTGAATGACCAGGACCATCTGGAGGTGGGCGGCTGCGATGTCGTTCATCTCGTTGAACAGTTCGGTTCGCCCCTGTATATATTAGACGAGGAAACCCTGCGGACGGCCTGCCGCCAGTATCGGGAGGCGTTTCAGAAGTATTACCCCGCCGATTCTCTGGTGGTCTACGCGACGAAGGCGTGGAATTCTCTGGCAGTGTGCGCCATCGTTGCTCAGGAGGGGCTGGGTTTAGACGTGGTTTCGGGGGGTGAACTGTATACGGCCATCCAGGCGGGTGCGTCGCCGGAAGTCATCTATTTTCACGGCAATAATAAGTCAGTTGAGGAGCTACACTACGCTGTTTCCGTTGGATGTGCGATCGTCGTGGATAACTGGCTGGAACTGCGATCGCTCTCCACTATCGCCTCCGCTGACGATCCCGTCCGTATTTTGCTGCGCCTCACCCCCGGTATCGAATGCCACACCCATGACTACATTCGCACCGGACGGATTGATAGCAAGTTTGGCTTCGACCCAGAGCAGGTTGAATCCGTGTTCAGCTTCGTCAGCCAGCAATCGTCCCTGAACCTGATTGGTCTGCACGCCCATATCGGCTCCCAGATTTTTGAACTCCAGCCCCATGAGGATCTGGCCAGCGTCATGGTGGGCTGGGTCAAGAAAGCAGGCGAGTATGGCCTCTCGATTACCGAGCTGGACATCGGGGGTGGGCTGGGCATTCGCTACACTGAAGCAGACGACCCACCAGGCATTGACGCGTGGGTGAAAGTGGTTTGTGAAGGGGTCATCGCCGCCTGCAACCAGCAGGATGTTCCTCTACCGCGCCTGCTGTCAGAACCAGGACGGTCTATCATTGGCCCTGCCTGCATAACGGCCTACACCATTGGCAATCAGAAAGTTGTTCCTGGAATCCGCACCTATGTTGCGGTAGACGGTGGCATGTCGGATAACCCCCGCCCTATCACCTATCAGTCGGTCTACCGTGCAGTCGTAGCGAACCGGATGTCTGCGATCCATACTGAAACGGTAACCGTGGCCGGGAAGCATTGTGAATCGGGTGATATCGTGATCCAGAAGGCACAACTCCCACCAACTGAGGCGGGAGATGTGCTGGTGGTGATGGCGACGGGAGCCTACAACTACAGTATGGCTTCCAACTACAATCGCCTGCCCCGCCCAGCGGCTGTGCTGGTGTGTAACGGTGAAGCCAATCTGATCCTGCAACGGGAGACCTATGAGGATCTGGTGCGCCAGGATCGCCTACCCGAACGGTTACAGAGCGCAGAGTGAAGTAACTGCTTCATTTTGCTGCCCCAAAATCGCCTTCCATCCGGCATCCTTATAGTTATGGGAGGTTCGCCCCAAAACTTTGATGTTGGGGATCAGAGCTGGAAGGCGACAGAAGTTTCTAACTCGGTCTGATGGGATCACTGCTGAAGCAATGGCTGATAAACCTGGGCTGGTCTCCTCAGTCCGTGCTTCTGTTTGTGATCGATGTCTCGCTGGTGCTGGTGCTGACCTACATGGTGCTGGTCATCATTGGGGAGCGGCGCACCCTGTGGATGGTCAGGGGGCTAATCATTCTGATGCTGGCGGCTGCCATTAGCAGTGCGCTGCGGCTGCGGCTGTTGAGCTTTGTGCTGAATAATCTGGTGATTGGCTCGGCGGTAGCGATGGCCTTTTCCCTCCAGGCAGAGTTTCGGCGACTGCTGGAACAGTTGGGGCGCGGGGAAATTCTCCAGATTTTCCAACCCTCGGATGAAGCAATCCCAAAGCCCGATAGTGTAATTGATGAAATTGTGGATGCGGTTAAGGAACTCTCTCAGAACCGCACCGGAGCACTGCTGATTTTGGAGACCAGTGATCCAATCGACGAGCGAGATTTCTCTGTACCCGGTGTGCGGTTGAATGCGGAAGTGTCTAAGGAGCTACTGCAAACCATTTTTCAAACCTCGACACTACTCCATGATGGAGCAGTGCTCATTCGAGATTCACGGGTTGTTGCGGCAGGGGTGATTTTGCCTATTTCTGAGCGGACGGCGTCCCGACAGTTGGGAACCCGTCATCGGGCGGCCATGGGAATCACCGAGCGGGTCGAAAACTGCGTTTGTGTGGTTGTATCAGAGGAAACGGGGTCAATTTCTCTAGCAGAAAGGGGTAAGCTAAATCGACCCCTGACTAGCAGTAGACTGAGGGAGTTGCTGATTGCCCGGTTCTCAAAATCCGTTGAGCGTGAACCCGTCGCACCACAATTGCGGAGTTTGGGCCGTCAAATTAGAGACAAGCTCAGAGCGCTAGTGACCCGCCTGTTTCGCCTTTCACCCTCGGCTTCTCGGAGAAAAAATGACAGCAAAGCAAAGCGTTCTTAAAGAGTTACCTGCTGACTTAAGGAGCGATCGCCTCCCCAGACACGTTGCGGTCATCATGGATGGAAATGGTCGTTGGGCCAAGCGGCGTGGTCTGCCGCGTATCATGGGGCATCGGCGCGGCGTAGATGCGCTGAAGGACATTTTGCGGTGCTGTAACGACTGGGGTATTGAGGCGCTGACCGCTTATGCTTTTTCCACCGAGAACTGGGGGCGTCCTCTGGAAGAAGTGGATTTCCTGATGACCCTGTTTGAGCGGGTGCTGCGGCAGGAACTCCGGGAGATGATGGAGGAGGATGTGCGCATCCGATTTGCCGGAAACCTGAAAGCCCTGCCCGTTTCGCTCCAGGCCGAAATTGAAAAAGCGATGGAGGAAACCAGCCGCAACCAGGGCATTCAGTTCACCGTGGCAACCAACTATGGCGGGCGGCAGGAGATTATCCAGGCATGTCGGGCGATTGCCGCTCAAGTCCAGCAGGGCAAGTTGAACCCTGAAGACATTGACGAGTCGGTCTTTGAACGGCACCTCTACACCGCCGGAGTTTGTGATCCTGATTTGCTGATTCGCAGCAGTGGCGAGCTGAGAATCAGCAATTTTTTATTGTGGCAGATGGCCTATTCGGAGATTTACGTTACCGATACGCTATGGCCTGATTTTGACCGGGCCGAGCTGCACCGGGCGCTGTGCGCGTACCAGCAGCGGGAACGGCGATTCGGCAAGGTGTAATTTGAATTCCCCGGTAGGGCAGGCATCTTGCCTGCCCTACAATTCATGCAGGGTGTGTCAGGAGCGGCGAATATTCAGGCAGCACCAGTCCTGCTTGCGCCACAGCGTTGCCACAACCCAGCCGTTTTCCTCCAGTGTGTCTGCGACGGGTTTCACCTGATCCAGGAGGATGCCGCTGAGAATTCCCCAGGTCGTAGGTTTAGAGATCGCAGTAAAGCCCGGGATCAGGTCTACAATCACCTCCGCCAGGATATTGCAGAGAATGCCATCGACGGGTTCTGGCGTGAGTTTGGTCAGTTCGGGCAGACTGCCCTCGGCAACGATCAGGCGATCGCTGTCAATCCCATTGAGCGCCATACTCTCCCGCGTAGACTTGACCGCCAGCGGATCGTTGTCAACGGCGTAGGCTTTCTTCGCGCCAAAGAGAATCGCAGCGATCGAAAGAATTCCGGTGCCACAGCCAATATCGGCGACAACTGCTTCAGATTCGCCATCCCCCAGCCGCATTTCCAGCGCTTCTAAACAAAGCTGAGTCGTGGCGTGATTGCCTGTACCAAAGGCGACACCGGGGTCGAGGCGGAGGACAACACGGTTGGTGTTCTCCGGCATCGGCAGCCAGGCGGGATTAATCAGGAGGCGATCGCCAACCTCCTGTGGGTGCCAGTAGTCCTTCCAGCTACTGGCCCAGTCCTCCTCATCGAGAATGCGCCACTGCACAGCGGGGGATGGGAGACCTGCGCATAGCGCATCCTGCCGCAACAGCAGAGACAGTGCGGAGAGATCCAGCAGTTGTGCCTGACTGTGCAGCAGATAGGCTTTGACCAGACGGGTATTGCCTTTGACCTCGCTGGCCGTGCCTCGACAGCCAAACTCCACCAGCCGCCAGTAGGCGACATCATCCATCCCCGGTTCACAGAGAACCTGAATTTCCCACCAGCTATTGGCCAACTGAGTGGTCTCCTAAGTTGAAAGCGTCACGGTGTAGGCATCGCGAATACCTGCCACCTTCATAATCTCGGCCAGAATACCCTCTGGTAGAGGGTCATCCAGACTCAGCACCATGACCGCATCACCCCGAACAATTTTGCGGCCCACCTGCATACTGGCGATGTTGACATTGAAACTGCCCAGAAGGGAACCAATCTTGCCAATGATCCCCGGCATATCACGGTGCAGGGTGAACAGCATGTGGCGACTGGGAGGCACGTTGATGGGGAAGTCGTCCAGGGTGGTGACACGAATTTCTTCGCCACCCAGGAGCGCACCTGCGACGGAGTGTTCTCCCAGGGGACCAACGGCAGAGAGCCGGAGCGATCCGGTGTAGTCGCGCACCGCAGTGTCGCGGGTTTCAGTTACCCGGATGCCGCGCTCTTTGGCTTCCAGACTGGCGTTGACGTAGTTGACCCGTTCCTGAAGGGCGTGAGAAAGCAAACCCTTGAGGGCGGCGACAACAATCGGCTGACTCTCGTTGGTCGCCAATTCGCCCTGGAGGCGAATGTTGAGGGATTCGACTCTCCCCCCGCAGAGCTGACTGGTGAGATTGCCCAGGGTTTCCGCCAGTTGCAGATAGGGACGGAGTTTTTCCAGAACGTCGGGACGCAGGCCGGGAATGTTTACAGCGGAGCGGGCGGGGAGGCCCAGCAGCACGTCCCGGATCTGTTCTGCCACGTCGATCGCTACGTTGACCTGTGCTTCTTCGGTGGAGGCACCCAGGTGGGGGGTAAGAATCACCTCTTTGCCCAGTTCCCGTAGGGGGGACTCGCCCAACGGCTCCGACTCATACACGTCCAGTGCGGCTCCAGCAATTTTGCCTTCTTTGAGGGCTTCTGCCAGCGCATTTTCGTCAATGATGCCGCCCCTGGCGCAGTTAATAATGCGGGCGGTCGGCTTCATTTTGGCGATCGCCTCTGCATTGATCAGGTGGTAGGTCTCGGAGGTTTTGGGAATGTGCAGGGTGATGTAGTCGGACTCCCGCATCAGAATATCCAGTTCGACCAGATGGCACCCCAGTTGCTCGGCCCGTTCGCTGGAGAGGAAGGGATCATAGGCCAGCAGGCGCATTCCCATCGAGCGGGCGATCGTGGCAACGTGGGAACCAATTTTGCCCAGACCGACGATGCCCAGGGTTTTCTTATAGACTTCAACGCCGACAAATTTGCCACGCTCCCACTTGCTGTTCTTGACTGAAATGTTTGCCTCAGGGATGTGGCGTGACAGGGAGAGCATCATGGCGACAGCGTGCTCTGCAGCGGCGATCGTGTTGCCTTCGGGCGAGTTCACCACCAGAACACCACGGCGGGTTGCGGCCTGCACGTCCACGTTGTCAACCCCAACGCCTGCCCGTCCAATGATTTTGAGCTGCGTCCCTGCGTCGATGATTGCCTGTGTAACGCGGGTACCAGAGCGAATCATCAGGGCGTCGTACTCAGGAATAATTTGCACGAGCTGCTCAGGGGGGAGCCCCGTTTTGACATCAACCTGGGCGACCTGGGAGAGGATATCGATTCCGACCTGGTCGATGGGATCTGAGACGAGAACCTTGGGCATGGTGTCTGTAGCTAGGGCAACAATTACGGCAATTGCGAACAAGAGGTCATTCTACTGCATGGATGCGATCGCCACCGAGCATCAACAAAAAGATTTTGGGTTCATCCTGGCTGGACGTTTGACTCAATAGCGGCAATGTTTCTCAACCGCTGACGTTCTGGACTTTTGACTATTTTTTCTACAATGCCGTGAAACACTCCCGTAGAGGGCGTTTCGCAGTATTGCGAGAAGAAATCAACAAAACGCCAGTCCCAATCGACTAGCGGGTCATTTGGCATGGGTATCACCATTTCTGGCAGCTTGCCCGTCTGTGGGGTGGGACGCCCACCCCACAGAGGTATGGCTGTTTCATTCCGCTTGACTGTCGCCCATTGGGTGCTGGCGATCGCCCCTGTTCGGATTACCGCACTTTTGCAAAGGCGGCAATTTATTGTTATATTTGTTTACATAACGAAACAAAGATTCACAAGGAGGCGGCGATGACGATTCTGATTGCCCTATTTGTAATTGGCTGGGTTGCAGTGGCGTTGATTGGTACCCAGGCATATTTCCGGGGAGAGCAGTCCAAGCCTATCCATGAGCGCAACTGGCGTTCTGAGTCCTTTGAACGGCTGGCAACGTCAATTACGGGTGCAGAGATTGATTACACAACACGGGTTCCGGCCTATCAAACGCTGGATGCGTATTCCAGCAAAATGCTGCCCAACGGTTAATT
>JBIKWV010000868.1:0-3036 GCA_044356135.1 Elainellaceae cyanobacterium | reverse complement strand
TGCCAGCACTCTTTTCAGGTATTGGCCCGTATAGGATTTGCTGTTCTTCGCCACCTGTTCCGGGGTGCCGACTGCAACGATTTCTCCGCCGCGATCGCCCCCCTCTGGCCCCAGGTCAATGATCCAGTCGGCACAGCGAATCACATCCAGGTTGTGTTCGATCACCAGGATGCTGTTGCCCATGTCCGTCAACCGCTGAAGTACATCCAGCAGTTTGTGAACGTCATAAAAAGACAAACCCGTAGTTGGCTCGTCAATCAGATACAGAGTCTTTCCAGTAGCACGGCGGGACAGCTCAGTGGCCAGCTTCAACCGCTGGGCTTCTCCCCCGGACAGGGTGGGAGCCGTCTGTCCTAATCGCACGTAGCCCAGCCCCACGTCCACCATCGTTTGCAGCTTGGTCGCCGCCTTGGGGATGTTCTCAAAAAACTCCAGCGCCTCATCGGCAGTCATGTTCAGCACGTCAGAAATCGACTTGCCCTTGTACTTCACCTGGAGGGTTTCCCGGTTGTAGCGAGCACCTTTACAAATCTCGCACTGCACATACACATCGGGCAGGAAGTTCATCTCGATCACGTTCACCCCCTGCCCCCCGCAGGCCTCACAGCGTCCCCCCTTGACATTGAAGGAGAACTGCCCTGCCTTATAGCCCCGCGCTTTGGCCTCAATCGTCTCAGAAAACAGATCCCGGATCACATCAAACACTCCGGTGTAGGTGGCGGGATTCGACCGGGGGGTGCGACCAATGGGAGACTGGTCAATCACGATCGCCTTATCCAGCGCGTTCAGCCCAACCAGTTCCTCCATCTCTGGCGGTTGTGGCACTTTCCGCCCAAAATGGTGTTGCAGCGCCGGGTACAGCAGCTCGTTGATCAGGGTGGACTTACCGGAACCCGACACCCCTGTGACACAGACCAGCTTGCCCAGCGGGATGTCTACATCCACAGACTTAAGGTTATTGCGGCGCGCCCTACGAATCCGGAGGGCACAACCGTTGCCGGGTCGTCGCTCTGTCGGCGTCTCGATTACCCGCCGACCGGACAGATACGCTCCGGTCAAGGAATCCTTTGCGTCCAGGATGTCCTTCAGTCCCCCCTGAGCGACAATGTTGCCGCCGTGAACCCCTGCACCGGGGCCGATATCTACCAGATAGTCGGCGGCGCGAATCGTGTCTTCGTCATGCTCCACCACGATCAGGGTATTGCCCAGATCGCGCAGGCGATGCAGGGTGGTCAGCAGGCGATCGTTGTCTCGCTGGTGCAGACCAATGCTCGGTTCATCCAGAACGTACAGAACACCCGTCAGGCCGGAACCAATCTGGGTGGCCAGACGAATTCGCTGGGCTTCACCGCCCGAAAGCGTCATGGCTGTGCGATCGAGCGTCAGATAGTCCAGTCCCACATCCAGCAGAAATTGTAGACGGGATTTGATCTCCTTCAGCACCAGTTCCCCAATCTGTGCCTGTCGGGCTGTCAGCGCCATGTCGTTGACCCGCTCCAGGCAATCTCGAATCGAGGCGCTGGTAAGCTGTTTAATCCGGTACTGCCCAATCCGGACATGAAGGGAAGCAGGTTTCAGGCGATCGCCCCCGCACATCTCGCAGGGTTGATCCACCAGATATTGCTCTAACTTTTGCCGATGCATGTCAGAGGTCGCCTCCCGATACTGCCGATCCAGCATGGGCAATACCCCCTCATAGGGGCGGTAGTAGCCTTTGGCATCGCGATAGCGAGAGTCAGACTCGATGTAAATTTTCTCCTTGGAACCGTGCAGAACGACTTTCTGCTGATCAGGAGTGAGATTGTTCCACGGTGTTTGAATCTCAAAGCCAAATGCCTGACCAACGCTGTAGAGCAGCGAGAAGTAGTAGGTGTTGTCGCGTTCCGACCAGGGGGCGATCGCCGCATACACAGGCAGGGATGGGTCGGGCACCACCAGGTCAGCGGAGAAAGTGCGGAGGCTGCCCAAACCGTGACACTCTGGGCAGGCTCCGTAGGGGGAGTTGAAGGAGAATAATCGGGGAGATAGTTCCTCCATCACTGCGCCATGTTCCGGGCAGGCGAAATTTTCTGAGAACAACAGTTCCAGCGTGTTCTTCGGTTCCTCCTCCTGCTTGCCATAGCGCCCCGCAGGCTCCGCTGCCATGCTGGGCAGAACCGCCAGTTGCAGATCCGGGTTCGTGGGAAACTGCACCACATTATCGACTTCCGGCAGGGTGGCATCAATCATTGCAACGCCTTCCGAGCGCTTCAGGCAGGTCGAAAGGGAGTCCACCAGGCGCTCCTGGATGCCTTCTTTCTTCACCAGACGATCGACCACAATCTCAATATTGTGAAACTGATTTTTGTCCAGCTCGATGTTGTCGCTCAGCTCCCGCACTTCGCCATCGATGCGCACGCGCACAAATCCCTCTGCCGCCAGTCCCGACAGCAGCTTCTTGTGGGTCCCTTTCTTGCCGCGCACCACGGGGGCGAGGATCTGGAATTTGGTGCGATCGGGCAGCGTCAGGATCTGGTCTACCATCTGGTCGATGGTCTGGGGAGCGATGGAGCGATCGCAGATGGGACAGTGGGGTTCCCCGGCACGACCGTAGAGCAGACGCAGGTAGTCGTAGATTTCCGTTACTGTTCCCACCGTGGATCGGGGGTTGTGGGAAGTGGATTTCTGATCAATCGAAATAGCGGGACTGAGTCCCTCGATCGCATCCACATCGGGCTTATCCACCTGGCCCAAAAACTGACGTGCGTAGGCACTGAGGGACTCGACGTAGCGCCGCTGCCCCTCCGCAAAAATCGTGTCGAAGGCCAGCGACGACTTACCAGAACCGGAGACACCCGTAAACACCACCAGGCGATCGCGCGGCAGCTCCAGGTCAACATTCTTCAGGTTGTGCTGGCGTGCGCCACACACGCGAATCAGGTTTTGCAGATTGGGCGAGAGAGAAATATGCCCGTTTTGTTCGGCGACGGGAGGGGTCTTGTTGGCGGTTTGTTCAGTAACGGGAGCGGACTTTTTGGTGGACTTAGGCATGAGGGC